>DATGPD010000351.1:0-5041 GCA_035305285.1 Planctomycetota bacterium | reverse complement strand
AGCCGGCCCATCGCGCCGAACGCGCCCTTGCGCCCCTTCCACAGGCGCTTGCGCTCGGCCGGAGTGGTCGCCTCCTCCTGGCTCAGCGCGCCGTTGCGCTGCGCGACCGCGCGCACCACCGCGGCGTCGGCGTCGACCTGCTCGCGGCTGCCGTCGACCTCGACGAGCAGCACCGCTTCGGCCGCGGTCGGGTAACCGGCGCGGTAGACCGAGGCCTCGACCGCGGCGATCGTCGCGGCGTCGAGGATCTCCAGCGCGGCCGGGATAGTGCCCGACTCGATCACCTCGGCCACCGTGCGGCACGCGGCGCGCATGCTGGCGAACGACGCGAGCAGCGTGCGCACCGCCGGCTTCGTCCGGCACAGGCGCACGGTGATCTCGGTCGCGATGCCGAACGTGCCCTCGCTCCCGGTGAACAACGCGAGCAGGTCGAGCGCGTGCGGCGGGCGCGCCGCGGCCGGTCCGCCGCCGAGCCGTGCGATGCTGCCGTCGGCGAGCACGACGACCGCGCCGAGCACGTGGTCGGTCGTCATCCCGTACTTGAAGCAGTGCGGGCCGCCGCTGTTCTCGGCGAGGTTTCCGCCGATCGTGCACACCGTCTGGCTGCTCGGGTCGGGGGCGTAGTGCAGGCCGAGCGCCTCGACCGCGCGGCTCAGGTCGGCGTTGACCACCCCGGGCTGCACGACCGCGCACAGGTCAGCGGGGTGCACGGCGAGCACGCGGTTCATGCGCGCGGTCTCGACCACCACCGCAGGCACGAGCGGCGTGGGGCCGCCCGACAGGCACGTACCCGCGCCGCGCGGCACGAACGGCACGTCGTGCGCGGCGAGCAGGCGCAGCACGGCGGCGGTCTCCTCGGTGGTCTCCGGCAGCACGACCGCGACGGGCGGCGCCTTGTGGATCGTGTAGCCGTCGCATTCGTACGCGCGCAGAGCGTCCTTCCCGAACAGCGTCCGTCCAGGGCCGAGCAGGTCGACGAGGGCCGCGCGCAGGTCAGCGTGCACGCGCGGGAGCATAGGGTCGGAGCGCCGGCGGACGGCGCGCACCGCGCGATGGCGCCGCGCGGGCGGCCCGATCCGGCGGCGCGCCGGGCCGGGGCGCCGGCGCTTCAGCCGCCTTCCGCCGCAGGTCGATACACGGACGGGCGATGGCACGGTGGGAGATGGAGAAGGTGGCAGCCGCCCACCTGCTGGAGGCGCTGCGCGTGGTGCTCGACCACCTGCGCGACTTCACGCTGAGCCAGCAGAACGAGCCGGGCACCGGCGGACGCAACGCTGCCTCGACCTACGCCCACGCGCGCCGGCTGCGCACCTACCTGCAGCGCAGTCTGTCCGCGGCCACCGAGCGCATCGAGGTGGACTTCAACGAGGACGATCGCAACCTGCTCGCCGCGGTCGCGATCTTCGAGCTGGCGAACCTCGACCGGAAGCTGAACGGGCCGCGCGGCCAGGCCGACGAGGTCGCGTGGCTGGAAGAGCGCCGGCGCGTCCTGTCGCACTGGGCGGTCACGTTCGCCACGCGCAAGGTGGACCACATCCCGGCCGCCGACGACGGTGCGCTCCTGACTGCCTCCGCGCAGGCGGCGCTGCGCGAGATCCAGCGCCGGATCGTCGCCGAAGGCCAGCGCAGCGGACTGCACCGCGTGACCCCGGGGATCGCCGGGATGGGCGCGGTCCCGGGCGGCACGTTCCAGCCGGGCGGGGCCGAGCAGACCCGGCGTCCGGTCGCGCGCTCGTTCGGGATCCCGCCGCCGCAGGCGCACGCCGTGGCCGCGCCGGCGGGCCCGGAGCCGGGCGGCCGCCCGGTGCGCGCCGGCGGGGGCGTGCCGCACGTCCCGCCCGAGCCACAGGCCGCTGACGAAGGTGACGCCGACGTGCAGGGCAACAGCCTCGACCTCGACCCGCGCCGGCTGCACGACCCGCGCGTGCGCGCGGTCCTGCAGCTCGACCTGCGCGCGTTCGAGCGCGCGGTCCGCGCCAACGACCATCGCCTGTGCGTCGTCCACCTCGGGTCGATCCTCGAAGCCTGCTGCCTCGACTGGGCACTGGCCCGCCGGCGCGAGCTGGGGCTGCCCGGCGCCCCGGAGAGCTGGAACCTCGAAGTGCTGCTGCACCACGTGTTCGGCAGCGAGGTCAGCTCGATGGACCGCGCGCTGCTGTTCCACCTGACCGCGGCGCGCAACCTCCTGCGCCCGGCGATCCAGGTCAGCAACCCGATGGTGATCACCGCCGCCACGCAGGCCGAGCTGACCCAGTTCGTGCTGCGCGTGCTCGCCGCTATGGGCTATGTCGGCGCGGGCGAACCGCTGCCGCTCCAGAGCCAGCCGGCGGCGCCGACGCCGCCCGTCCGGCCCGCCGGATCGGTCCCGAGCTGGATGCGGTAGCCGGCGCGCGGCTCAGCGCTTCTCGCTCGCTTCGCCCGGCAGCGCGTCGGTCGCGTCGTTCTGATACGGCGGCTCCGCGCGCAGGCTCAGCGCGACCTGCTCGGCGGCGGCGAACACGCGGAGCAGGTTCTCGCCGAGCACCTTGCGCACGCCCGCCTCGTCGATGCCCCTGGCGAGCAGCCAGTAGGTGATGCGCGGCAGCCCGGTGACGTCGTCGAGCCCCGACGGCACGCACGGCACGCCGTCGAAGTCGCTGCCGAGGCCCACGTGGTCGACGCCGGCGACCTCGATCGCGTGCATGATGTGCGCGATCAGGCGCTCGATCCCGGGCGGCTCGGGCGGGCGCAGGCGCTGGCGCAGGTCGGCGAGCGCCTTCTCGTGCTCGGGGCTACCCGGCGCGAAGGTCTTCCCGATCGCCTGTTCGCGCAGCGCGAGCTGGCTGCGGTAGGCGGCCGCGGCCTTGCCGTAGTCGTCGTCGAGGAAGCCGCAGTTGAAGTTGATCATCACCACGCCGCCGTTCGCCGCGACCGCGCGCAGCATCTCGTCGGTGACGTTGCGCGGGTGGCCGCACAGCGCGCGGCAGCTGCTGTGCGAGCAGATCACCGGCGCACGCGTGACGCGCAACGCGTGCCAGAACGTCGCGTCGGACACGTGGCTGACGTCGACCAGCATGCCGAGACGGTTCATCTCCTTGACCACCTTCTCGCCGAGCCGGTTGAGCCCGCCCCAGCGCGGCTCGGCCTCGCCCGAGCTGTCGGCGTACTGGTTGTGGTTGCCGTGCGTGAGGGTCATGTAGCGCACCCCCGCGCGGTAGAACTCGCGCAGCAGGCGCAGGTCGCCCTCGATCGCGTGGCCGCCCTCGATCCCCATGAGCGCCGCGTGCTTGCCGGCGGCGACCGCGGCGCGCACGTCGGCGACGCTGGTGCACAGCGTCATGCGCTCGGGGTTGGCCTCGATGGTGAGGCGCAGCGCGTCGATCATCGCGAACGCGCGCCGCGCGCTGCCGTCGGCGAGGCTCGCCTGCTGCGTCTCCTTGCTGGTGAAGTCCTCGCGCCCGTAGTACCGCGCGGCGACGTAGATCGCGTAGAACTGCGCGTCGAGCCCGCCCTCGGCGATGCGCGGCAGGTCCATGTGCCCGTCGCGCGCCCGCGCGCGCATGGCGAAGTTCTCGTCGAGGATCCGGCTCGTCGTGTCGGAGTGGGTGTCGAGGACGAGCGCGTCGTGGTGCAGGCGCCAGGCGCGCTGCCAGAGGTCGGCGTCGTAGCCGGGCGGCGGCGCGGGCGGCGGCGGCTGGTCGTGGTGGGTGGTGGCGGCCTGCGCGGACAGCGCCGCGAGCAGGGCGAGCGGGAGCAGCCGGTGCGGCATGGGGGACACGGTAGCGCGGGAGGGCGCGAGGCGCCGGGTGCACCTTGTCGCGCGTGCAGCCCGCGGGTTCGCAGCGCCTTCGACGAGCCACCGAGAGGACGAGCCCGGCAACGGCGCTCCGGTCTTCGTCGCCGGGCCGCATCGCGCGGGTCCGGGCGCGCTCAGCTCCCTCCCCTCGGGTGTTCCCTTGCCTCACGCCGCCCCAGGCCGATGCTGGCCGGACTTTCCGCGCATGCGCCTATTCGCGATCAGCGACCTGCACCTCTCCCTCGGCGTGGACAAGCCGATGGACATCTTCGGCGAGAACTGGGTGGGGCACGAGGCGAAGATGCGCACCGCGTGGGACGAACTCGTGGGCCCGGACGACTGGGTCCTGTGCGGTGGCGACACGTCGTGGGGGTTGTCGCTCGCGGAGGCGAAGCCCGACCTCGACTGGCTCGGCGAGCGTCCGGGACACAAGGTCCTGATCAAGGGCAACCACTGCACGTGGTGGACGTCGCGCACCAAGGTCGAGAAGGTCCTGCACCCGAGCATCCGCCTGCTGCAGAACGACGCGGTGAAGCTGCCGGACGACACCGTGGTCGTCGGCTCGCGCCTGTGGGACCCGCCGGACGCGCCGTGGGCGGGGCCGGACGCCGCCAAGGTGTTCGCGCGCGAGCTGAACCGGCTGCAGCTGTCGATCGACGCCGGGCGCAAGCTCGGCGGCCGGCGCATGATCGCGCTGGTGCACTATCCGCCGCGCTTCGCCGACGGACGGACGACCGCGGTCGTGCCGATGCTGGAGGCGGCCGGCGTGCGCATCTGCATCTACGGCCACCTGCACGGCAAGGACCTCGCCTACGGCTTCCAGGGCGAGGCGAACGGCATCCTCTACATGCTGGTGTCGGTCGACAACATCGACTTCCGGCCGGTGCCGGTGCCGGACTGACGCGGCCCGGGGCGGCGTCCGGCGCTCACCGACCGCGCACGAGGTCCCAGTCGACCGCGTCCTTGCGCAGGAGCGGCAGCTCGGTCGCGAGCGCCTCGACGTACTTCTGTGCGGCGCCCGTGTTGAACACGACGACCCGCTCGCGCGCGCCGATCCAGCCCTCCGCTCGCGCGCGCGCGAGCACGTCGAGGCAGGCGGCGGCCTCCGGGCAGAGCGCGAGTCCTTCGGTGCGCGCGGCGAGCCGCACCCGGTCGAGCAGGCGCGCTTCGTCGGCCGCCGCCGCCCGCCCGCCCGAGGCGCGCACGGCGTCGAGCACCATGAAGTCGCCGAGCAGCCCGGGCACGCGCAGCCCGCTCGCCACGGTG
>DATGPD010000350.1:0-9643 GCA_035305285.1 Planctomycetota bacterium | reverse complement strand
CAGCCTCGGGGGACGCGCCTTGGACATCCTGACCATCCTCGGCCTCTTGATCGCCTTCGCCGGGATCATCGGCGGGCAGATTCTCGAGGGCGGACACCCGAGCGCGCTCGTGCAGGGCACGGCGTTCCTGATCGTCATCGTCGGCTCGCTCGGTGCGACCCTGGTCTCGCTCCCGCCGGCGGACGTCAAGCTGGCGGTGTCGTCGCTCATCAAGGCGATCATGCCGCCCAAGCAGGACTTCGCCGGAGTGATGGCCAAGATCCTGGAACTGGCGAACCTCGCCCGCCGCGAGGGCCTGCTCGCGCTGGAGTCGTTCACCTCGGGCGACGAGGGCCACCCCTTCCTGCGCAAGTGCCTGACGCTGGCGATCGACGGCAGCAGCGCGGAGGTGATCCGCGAGACCGTCGAGATCGACATGATGATCGCCGAGGAGGAGGCGCAGGCCGGCGCCAAGTTCTGGGAGACGTGGGGCGGGCTCTGTCCGACGGTCGGGGTGCTCGGCGCCGTGCTCGGGCTGATCCACGTCATGGAGAACCTGGACAACCCGGCCGCGATCGGGCCCGGCATCGCGGTCGCGTTCGTCGCGACGGTGTACGGCGTCGGCTTCGCCAACGTGGTCTGCCTGCCGATCGCGTTCAAGCTGAAGCGCTACGTGCAGTTCGAGCAGCTGTTGCGCTCGATGATCCTCGACGGCGTGATCGGCATCCAATCGGGCGCCGCGCCGGGTGCGCTGCGCAGCCGCCTGTCGGTCTACCTGCACGACAAGCACGGCAAGGCAGCGGGCAAGCCGTAGCACCGTGGCGCGCAGGCACAAGCACGAAGAGCACGCCAACCACGAGCGTTGGGTGATCAGCTACGCCGACATGCTGACGCTGCTGTTCGCCCTCTTCGTGGTGCTCTACGCGCTCGGTGAAGTGCAGCTCAAGAAGCTGAAGGAACTGAAGAAGAGCGTCCAGTTCGCGTTCCACTACGAAGGCAGCGGCAAGACCCACGAGGAAGGCGAGTTCGAGAAGGGCGACAGCGGCGGCGACCTGCCCGAGGCGGCGCCGCTGCTCAGCGCACAGAAGCGCGAGATGCAGGAGTTCCTGCTGGAGTCCCTGCTGCGCGAGTTCGAGGAGCGCACCGGCCGCTCGCTCGAGATCGTGCAGACCGACGACACGATCGCGTTCAGTGCACCGCTGTCGGCGTTCTTCCCGCCCGGCGCGACCTGGCTGCGCCCGACGGTGAACGCCTGGCTGCAGGACGTCGTCAAGGGCGCGTACAGCTTCACCCAGCGCATCCGCGTCCGCATCGAGGCGCCGAACGTGCGCATCGGTACCAACCCGGACGGCACCGCGCTCAACAGCAACCGCCTGTGCCTGCAGCGCCTCGCCACCCTGCAGGGCTTCCTGCGGCTGTCCGCGCTCGACGAGGACCTCCTGCTCGAATTCCGCTACGCGGACGCCGCGCGCCTGCGTCCGGCGGGCGAGGGCGGCTGGGAGGACCAGGCGAAGCTGACGATCGCGTTCACCAACATGGCCGACCGCTGACGGGACGTGGGAAGGCCGGCGGTCGGACGTCTTCGTGCTGCGAACCCGGCGCCGGGGCGTTGTCCCTGCGCGCGTGATGCGTCCCGCCGGGAAGTGCCGTCACGGCCCGCAGCGCCGGTCGCGCGGCGTCCCTCCGGATCGGGCGGTCCATGCGTCCGCCCGGTGGGCAGGAAGGGCCTGACGGGGCACCGCTGGACGGTCCATGACGCTTCCGATCGGGCGCGACGCGCATCGCCCGTCGGCCTGCGTCCGGAGCGCGACCACGACGCGCGCTGCATCGCGCGCCGTCCGCCCGGTCGCGGAGTCCAGGGGCGGGGGCCCGACCGCGCGGAGCGCGCGCGTCTCGGACGCGGGGGGCAGCGATGAGGCGGAACCGGTGGTTGCCTGCGCTCGTGCTGCTCGCGTTCCTCGTGGCGCAGCTTCCCTTGCTCGCGGTCGGCCTCGCGCACGACTCCGGTGCCGTCCGCCGCACGGCCGGCCTCGTCGTGCGGCCGGTCGCGCCCCGGGAGCATGCCCCGCCGGACCTCCCGCACCCCGCGGACCGGCGCCAGGGCGCCTGGGTGCGGTGCTGGGAACCGGGCACGGAGGACGTCGACCGGCCGCGGTCCAGCACGTGGCTCCTGTGGAAGGCGTTCGCCACCGGATCGCGTGCGGCCGGAGCGCGCGCGCTCGACCTCGGCCTGATGGCGATCGCGATCCGCACGCTGTCGTTCGTCGCGTCGCTGTTCGTCGTCTGGTGGGTCGTGCGCGACGTACCGCGCCCGGGCTTCCTCGCCGCGACCCTCACGGCCGGCGCGTTCGTCCTGCACGTCGACGTCGAGTGCGCGGCGCACCAGGCGAGCCTCTCCTTCTCCGGAGGCTTCTCGCTGTTCCTGTTCCTCATGGTGGCTGCGCTGCAGCGTGCGCGCGCCGCGCCGCGCCCCGAGACGCGCGCCGGCGCGGTGGTCGCCAGCCTGCTCGCGGGCGCGGTGCACGGCACGACAGTGCCGCTGGCGGGCATCGGCACGTACCTCGCGCTCCGCGTCGACCTCGCCGGCGCGCCGCGCGGGCGCCGGTTGCCGGTGCGTGCGGCGTGCGTCGCCGCGGCGCTGCTCGCGACCGTCGCCGCGCTCGCGTCCGTGCGCAGCCCGTGGCACCGCGTGACGGCGTACCACGGCGTGTTCTGCGGCGCGCTGAGCTTCTCGGAGCGGCCGGGCGATCACGTGCGCCGGCTGGGCTTCGCGCACGAACACGAGGCGCTGGTCGGCAGGGACGCGTCCGACCCTGCGGCTGCCCGCTTCCTGCGCGGGCCGGAGGCCGAGCGGCTCGGCCTCTGCCTGCCGCTGCGCGTCTACCTCGACGAGCCGGGCGCGGGCATCCGCGCGCTGGCCGCGGTCGGCGACGCGTTCCACGAGCGCGTGCCTTCGCTGCGGCGTGGCGACCGCGCGCAGCCCCTGCTCGACGAGGTTCCCGGCCGCTTCCTCTACGGCGGCCTGTCGGGTCTGAGCCGCGCGCTCGCGCCGGCCGGCATGGGCCACTGGCTGCTGTGCGGCGCGGTCCTGGCGCTGCTGCACGGGTGGAAGACCCTGCGCGCGAGCGCGGGCGCGTTCGCGGCGCGCGTGTTCTTGTGGAGCTCGGCGGCGATGGCGGTCGTCGCCGTCGCCGTCGGCGGCCGGTGGGAGCTGACCCCGCACCTGTTCTACGCGCGGCTCGCGTGGCTCGCGGGCACGGGGCTGACGCTGACGCTGGTGCTGCACGCGGCGATCGCGCGCGTGCGCCCGCGCTTCTAGGTGCGCGGCGGCGCGTGGCACCTGCCGGCACGGCGCGGGAGGGCGCCTGAACGGCGCGGAAGCGGGTCGCTGCCGGGTCCGACGCGAAGGTGAGGGTTCAGCGCCCCGTCAGGCCGCACGCCACGATCCCCTTCTGGACTGGATCAGCGTCGTCCCCTCGTAGATGCGCAGCGCCGCGGCGTCGCGCAGCAGGCGTTCCACCGGGAACGCGCTGCCATGGCCGCGCGCGCCGTGGAACCGGACTACGACGTCGGCGGCACGCGCGGCCGCGAGCTCGTGCGCACGTGCGCGTTCGCGGGTGCGGAGGGCACGGTGCTCCGGCACGGCGAAGTTACCGACGCCGAACCCACTGCGTGTCGACACTCCGCGACCGGCCCGACGACGCCGAGAAGTGACGGCCCGACGCCCGCGTCGCGCGCTCGCTGCCGCATGGAGCGTCGAGCCGAGCCGCATCGGCGAACGCGTTGCCTCCGTCGGTCGGATGGGTGGGGCGGGCGTGAGCGCACACGGCGACGCCGCGGACGTGCGTGCGGGGTCGTTGCGCGCCCGCGGCGCGAACGGGAGACTCGCGCGTCAAGCCCTGCGAAGTGGACTGCGGCAGGCATCACCGAGGTGCCGAGCCGCATCGTGTTCTTCCCGTTGCGGAGGCCGCTCATGCCCATCGCCCGTCGCCTGCTCGCGGTCGCGGCCCTGTTCGCCGTCGCCGTGGTTCTCTCGCCCGCCGTCGTGCCGGCCCAGGAGCAGGAGTCGACACCCACCGGTACGCTCAAGGCGTTCCTCGATGCGGACTCGAAGGAGCTTGCGACGAAGCTCGAGGTCCTGCAGCACGCGATCTACGCCGTCGACCAGCAGCTGGTACAGGTGTCGTTCCGCCAGCAACATGGCGATCGGATCGCGATGCACCGCGTTCTCTACCCGAACCGGGACAATGATCTGACGCCCGGGTTCGTGTTCACGCCGAAGGACCCGGAATCGCGGGAGAGCAAGCGTCCCGGGCTGATCATGGTGCACGGCGGTTTCCATCTCTCGATGGACGCCGACTTCTTCCCTCACATCGCGCGGGCCGTCGAGGAGGGCTTTGTCGTGATGTTTCCGGAGTATCGGGGGAGTCGTGGATATGGAGCCGAGCACTACAACGCCCAGGACTACGGCGGGAAGGACGTCGACGACGTGCTCGCGGCGGCGGACCACCTCGCGGCGCGGCCGGAAGTGGACGGATCCTCTCTGGGGATCCTCGGCATCAGCCGCGGTGGCATGCTGACGCTCCTGGCGATCGCGCGGGAGCCGAAGAAGTTCAAGGCGGCGGTCGACATCGTCGGCCTGACCGACTTCCTCGCCTACATGGCTTACAAGCCCGAATCCCGCCGGCGCGCCATTGCCGATCTGCCGCGGTTCGGTGGTCTGCCCCATGAGAACTTCAAGCCCTATCTCGACGTCTCCCCGCTGACGCACGTCGACAAGATGGAGACGCCGCTCCTGATCCTGGCGACGACGGACGACCGGATCGTTCCGGTGGAGCTTCACACGCTCCGCCTGATCGACGCCTTGAAGGCCCGCGGCAAGACGTTCGAGGCGAAGATCTACGAGCGGGCTCCGGGCGGCCACGGCTTCTTTGACGGGGCTTCCCCGGAAGCGCGCGATGCCCAGGATCGCGTCTTCCGATTCCTCAAGCGGCACCTCGTGAAGTAGACCGACTGCCTCCGCCGGGATCGCCGCCACTTCATCCAGCCGCGCCGGGGCATCGCGCGGATCGAGCGCGGATTGCGATCGCGAGCATCGCGGCACGCTTCGTGTCCGCAGCGCAGATCCGGAAGCAGGCATGATGCCGCGCCTCGCCTCTCGGGCTCATCCCGCTCGCCGCGATCGCGCGTGCGCGGCGCCGGCCCGGAGGCCGCAGGGTTCAGCGCCCGGTCAGGCCGCGCGCCACGATCCCCTTCTGGATCAGCGTCGTCCCCTCGTAGATGCGCAGCGCCGCGGCGTCGCGCAGCAGGCGCTCCACGGGGAACGCGCTGCTGTAGCCGCGCGAGCCGTGGAGCTGGACCGCGATGTCGGCGGCACGCGCGGCAGCCTCGGTCGCGTAGAGCTTGGCGGCGGCGAGGTCGCCCGGCACCTCGACGCCCCGAGCGCGCAGGCGCGCGCAGCGCCACACGAGCGCGCGCGCGGCGTGCAGCTCCACCGCCATGTCGGCGAGACGCTCCTGCACCATCTGGAACGCGGCGAGCGGCTTGCTGAACTGCCTGCGGCTCGTGGTGAACGCGACGCACGCGGCGAGCGCCGCCCGGTGGATGCCGACCGCGCCGGCGGCGACCGACAGGCGCCCCGCCGCGAGGCCGCCCATCGCCACGCCGAAGCCCGCGCCGATCCCGCCGAGCACCTCGTCCGCCTCGGCGCGGTAGCGCGTGAAGGTCAACGTCGCGTGGTCCGAGCCGCGATGACCCAGCTCCTTGCCCGGCATCCGCGCGCGCGCGAGGCCTTCGCGGTCGGTGGGCACGAGGAACGCGGTGATCCCGTCGCGCCCGCGCGCGGGGTCGACGGTCGCGAACACGATCGCCACGTCCGCGACGCCGCCGTTGGTGATCCACACCTTCTTGCCGGACAGCGCGAAGCCGCCGGCCTCCTCGACCGCGGTGCACGACAGCGCGGCCACGTCGGACCCGGCGTCCTCCTCGGTGAGCGCGAAGCAGCCGATCGCGGTCCCCGCGCACAGCGCGGGCAACCAGCGCGCGCGCTGCGCCTCGGTGCCGAACCGCGCGATGCACTGCGCGACGAGCCCGGTCTGCACGGCGAGGAACCCGCGCGCGTTGCCGCACACCGCCCCGATCTCCTCGTGCGCGAGCGCCAGCTGCATCGGCGTCCAGCCGCCGCCGCCGAGCGCGGGGTCGATCGGGCCGCCGAGCAGGCCGGCCGCGGCGAGGTCGTGCACCATCGCACGGCGGAACGTGCCTTCCTCGTCGATCGCGCGCGCGTGCGGCGCGAGCTTCTCCTGCGCGAACGCGCGCACCGCGCGCGCGAACTCGCGCTGCGCGTCGTCCAGCTCGCGATCCGGGAGGCACGAATCCTCGGCGCTCATCGCCCCTCGAACCTCGGCGGGCGCTTCTCCGTCCACGCGCGGTAGAACTCGGCGTGGTCGTGCGCGCGCAGCAGCAGCGCCTGCGCGTGCGCCTCCTGTTCGATCGCAGCGTCGAAGTCCATGTGCGCCTCGTGCAGGAGCAGGCGCTTGGTCAGCGCGTGCGCGAGCGTCGGCCCCGTCGCGAGCCGCTTCGCCCAGGCCACCGTCTCCGCGAGCACGCGGTCGTGCGGCACGACCTTGTTCGCGAGGCCGATGCGGTAGCACTCGGCGGCGTCGATCTTGTCGCCGAACAGGAGCAGCTCGGAGGCGCGGCCGAGGCCGACGATGCGTTGCAGGAGCCACGCCGCGCCCATGTCGGCGCCGGTGAGGCCGACCCTGCTGAACAGGAACGCGAAGCTCGCCTGTTCCGACAGCACGCGCAGGTCGGCGGCGAGCGCGAGCACCGTCCCCGCGCCCGCAGCGACGCCGTTGACCGCGGCGAGGACCGGCTTCGAGAGGCGGCGCATGTTGCGCACCACCGCGCCCGTCATGCGCGTGAACCGCAGCGTCTCCGCCGCGTCGCGCTGCAGCAGCGGCGCGATGATCTCCTCGACGTTCCCGCCGCTGCAGAACCCGCGGCCGGCGCCGGTGAGTACGACGCACTTCACCCGCGCGTCGGTCTCCAGGTCGGCGAACAGCCGCTCGAGCTGGCCGTAGATCGCGAAGGTCAGCGAGTTGAGCGTGTCGGGGCGGTCGAGGGTGAGGACCGCGACGCCGTCGCCGTCGATCTCGAAACGGAAGTCGAAGCCGGATCCGGTCATGGCTCTGCCGCGCGGGCGCGCGTCTGCGGCGCAGGCGCCTGGGTGCGGGCCTGCATAGCAAGCGGCCCGCCGGCCACCAAGGACGATCCGCCGCGCACGCGCCGCGCGCTCAAGGCAGGCGCAGGGGCGGGTCGTGGTCGAGGTCGAAGACCCCGCTGGGCGCGCCGGCATCCAGGAGTCCGGCGAGGAAGGCGGCGACTTCGTCGGGTTGCTGCAGGCGGCCCAGCACGTTGCTCTTCGCCATCTTGGCGAGCGCCTCATCGGCGGTCTGCCGGCCGCGAGCCGCGACGCCGGCCGCGGCGCCGCGCGTGAGGTCGGTGTCGACGAATCCGGGACACAGCGCGTAGGCGCGCACCGGAACGTCGCCCAGCTCGGCGATCAGCGCGCGAGTCATGCCGACCAGCGCGTGCTTGCCGGCGCAGTACGCCGCAGTGAACGGGAAGCCGCGCAAGCCCGCGGTCGACGCGACCTGGGCGATCGTGCCGTGGCCGCGCTCCTTCATCCCGGGCAGGAGTGCGCGGATCAGCGCGAACGGCAGGCTGACGTGCAGGGCGAGCACCTCGCGCACGACCGCGTCGCTCGTGCGCTCGAAGCGGTCGGACGGAGCGGTGCCCGCGTTGTTGACCAGCACGTCGACCGGGCGCACGCCGACGAACGCGAGCACCTGTTCGGCGGCGTCGGGACGGGCGAGGTCGACGGCGAGGGTGGCGACATCGCCGCCGAGGTCGGCGGCGGCGCGCGCGAGCCGTTGCGCGTCGCGCGCGACGAGCCCGAGCGCCATGCCGCGCGCGCGCAGCATGCGTGCGATCGCGAGCCCGATGCCGCGCGAACCGCCGGTGATCAGCGCGAAGCCGGCTGCCGTCATCGCGCGCATGCTACGCACGCTCGCCGACTTGTCCTCAACTCGCCGGGCCCCGTCGGCCGACAAGGGCGGTGAAGGCAGCAGTCAAGTACGTGGCGGAGCCCCCGAGGGCCCGGCGAGCAGCGCTCGCCGGGCTCTTTCCTTTCCTGTTGTCTGCACCGTGGAAAGGTGCGCGTCGGTGGCGTGCGGCAGACGGATCCGGCCCGCGCGCGGTTCGCGGCGTGCGTCGTTCAGGACGCCCATGCCAGCGGCCGATGAGGGAGCGAGCAGCGTTCCCCATGCGCGCGATCCTCGTCCTGTCGCTCTCCTGCGCCGCGCTCGCCGCGCAACCGCGTACCGCCAGCGTCCCTCGGGGCTACGAACACCTGCCCGGCGACGCGGGTCTGTCGATGCCGGTGCGCTGGTCGCTCGGGCGGATGCAGGTCCTGATCGAAGGGAGCCTGCTGCCCGGCGAGCTGGGCACGAGCACGCTGCGCCGCGTGCGCCTGCGGCGTGCCGCGTTCGCCGACGACCCGGCCGCGCCGGCGCGCACGCTCGACTGCGAACTGCGCCTCGGCTCGACACCCGCGACCGCGCGGCAGTTGAGCCAGGACATGAGCGCGAACGTGCCCGTCGGACTCGTGGTCGCCGCCGCCCGCCGGCGCTACGACGTGCCCGCGACGCCCGCGCTCGGGCCGGGCGACGCGGTCGGCGCCGACCTCGTCGACCTGCCGCTCGACGCGCCCTTCGCCTTCACCGGTCCGAACCTGTTCGTGGAGTGGGAGAACTGGGCGACGACCCTGGACGTGAGTCCGGTGCACTGGGTCGACGCGGTGCAGGCCGGCAGCAGCGGCGACCTCGGCTCCGCTGTGCCGGTCGGCGCACGCGGGTGCGCCGGCGTGGCGGGGAGCGCACTGCGCCTCCTGCCGGCGACCTCGGCGCCGCCCACCCTCGGCACCGCGTTCGGCGTGGTGATGAGCGGCGCGTTTCCGGGCGTGCCCGCGTTCGTGATGGCGCAGATCGACCCCCTCGCGCGGCCGCCCTTCGGCCTGCCCCTCGGCGCGGAGCTGAGCAGCCTCGGCATGCCTGGCTGCCACCTCTGGGGCGGCCTCGACCTCGTGCTGCCGGCGTCGACGGACGTGCGCGGCGACCTGACCGTGAGCCTCACCCTGCCCGACGTACCCGGCCTGCGTGGCCTGCCCGTGTCGGTCCAGGCGGTGGCTGCGGCGCCCGGGCAGAATCCGCTGGGTGCCGCCGCGAGCGCGGGTCTCGTGCTGCGCCACAACTTCGCCGGCGTGTTCGACCGCGCCGCGACCGTGCTGGATTACCGCGCGAACGCGACGGTCAGCCCGTGGCCGCCGTTCGTCGGGTTGACTCCCGTGCTGCTGCTCGGGTTCTGAGCACCGCCCCGGGGCCCGCGGCACCGGGCCTGCGCGACCCCGCGGCCGTGCGCGCTTGACCGGACCAGGGCCGCCGCTACCCTCTCGGCCCCCTTCGCGGCCCTGGCCGCGCCGAGGTCATCGCCATGGCCAAGCCCAAGAAGAAGAAAGAGATCGTGTTCCTCGTGTGCGAGGAGACCGGCGAGCGCAACTACACGCTGCGCAAGAAGCCGGGCACGCCGAAGCTGTCGCTGA
>DATGPD010000349.1:0-4300 GCA_035305285.1 Planctomycetota bacterium | reverse complement strand
TGCGACGACCGGCACGTTCTCGGCGCTGCTGGCCGGAGCGACTCTCGCCGACATCGCGACCCGTGCGGAGACCGCGATCTGGCAACCGCAGAACCTGCCGGGCCCGAACTTCGCCTACCTGCAGCATCCCAACCACTGGGTCATGTTCCCGACCCAGGCGATCGATCAGCTCGCGCACACCGCGGGATCGATCGTGGTCGCCGAGGCAGGCGGCGGCTTGTGGGGTCTGTCGCTGCACGGCAGCTCGTGGGTCCATCAGGCCACGCCGCCGATCGACGACTTGTGGACGGGCACCAGCCGCCCGGCCATGGAGATGACCGTGGTCGCGCGCGCCGGGCTCGACCTGTGGGCGTTCAACGCGCGCACCTCCGAGTGGCGGCACACGCAGACCTCCGCGCCGGCCACGCTGTTCCAGGGGAACAACACCGCGCTGATCGTCAGCGATGGCGCGCGTGCTTACGGGTTCAGCAGCTGGAGCGACCGGTGGTCGTCGGTGGCGCTCGCCGGCCCGGTGGCGCGGTCGTCGGCGCAGGTGCAGGCGGCGTTCGTCGACGACGGTACTTCCGTGCACGCCTACTCGGGCTTCGGCCAGGTGTCGACCAGCCACGACTACCCCGAGTACTGGCGCGCGGCGACGCTCGGCGCGCGGGTGCACGTGCACGTCGCCGGCGAGCCGGGCGCGGTCAGCGTGCTCGCGATGAGCCCGGTCGCGACGCACCTGCCGATTCCGGGCCTCGGCACGCTGCGGATCGATCCCGCGACGATGGGCGTGCTCGCGCTGCCCGTGCTGCCGAGCGACGGCATCTTCGCCCTGCGCATGCAGGTCCCGAACGTGCCCGCGCTGCGCGGCCTCGGCTTGCACTTCCAGGCGATGGTCGCGGGCCCGGCCGCGTACCTGACCAACGCGGTGACGGTGCAGCTGCTGTGAGGGCGCGCACCTGCAAGGCGGCGGCCTGCGCCTTCCTGCTGTTCGCCCCTGCGACGGCGCAGCGCGGCACGACCTGGATGGCCGAGGTCGCGCTGGATGCGGGCGTCAAGCTGAGCGGTTGCGCGGTGGGCGACCTGCTGCCCGAGCACCCGGGCGACGAGATCGTCGCGGTGGGGGCGGACGGCGCGGTGCACGTCGTGTGGCGCGAGCGCGGACGCTGGCGCAGCGCGGTCGCGGTCCGGCATCCGGGTGAACTGGTGCAGGTCGCCGTCGGCGACGTCGATCCGCGGCACCCAGGCCCGGAGATCGTCGCGGTCGGCATGGCGGAAGGTTCGGAGGACGACGGCGGCCGCGGCGCGGCGATCGTCGTGCGGCGCGACGGTGACGGCTGGCGGAGTTCGCCGTGGACCGCGGACGCGCTCGTCCACGCGGTCACGGTCACCGGCGGCGTCGCGCTCGTGGCCGGCTTCGACCACGCCGTCCATCGCCTCCGTGTGGCGGACGGCGCGGTGACCGGCGAGCGCGTCGCCCGGCTTCCGGCGGCAGCCAAGGGCATGGTCGTCCTGCACGGCGTGGCGTTCGTGGCCTGCACCGACGGCAGCGTCGTGCGGGTGGACCCCGGGCGCGCCGATCCCGGCGCCACGGCGGCGGTCGACCTGCGCGGGCCGGCCGGGTACGCGCGCATCGGCACCGACGGCGAACGCCTTCTCGTGGCCGGCGACGACGGCGCCCTGACCTTGCTCGTTCGCTCGGGCGAGGGCTGGGCACGCACCGAGTTGTTCCGCGACGCGGCGAAACTGCGCGGCGCAGTGCTCGCCGACCTCGACCCGACGCGGCCCGGCATCGAGGCGGCCACGGCGGGGTACAGCAACAAGGTCACCCTCCTGCGCGAACGCAACGGCCGCTGGCGTGGCGAGGTGTTGCTGGAGGACGAGGCGCCCCTGCACTCGCTGGCGTGCGGCGACGTCGACGGCCGGCCCGGTCTGGAACTGGTCGCGTGCGGGTTCGCCGGGAAGGTCCACGTGCTGCGCCGCGGGGCGCAGCCGGTGGCGGGGCCGCAGGCCGGGGAGTGGCAGGCGGAAGTCCTGCTCGACACCGGGGTCGTGATGGGCGGTTGCGCCGTCGGCGATCTGCTGCCCGAAGCCGGGGATGAGATCGTCGCCGTCGGGCGCGACGGTGTGATCCACGTGCTCGTGCACACGGGCGACGAGTGGCGGCACGAGGTCGTGTACCGCGGCAACGGCGAACTGATCCAGGTCGCGATCGGCGACGCCCTGCCCGAGGTCCCGGGGAACGAGATCGTCGCGGTCGGCGTGGCCGAAGGCATCGAGCGCGACGACAGCCCGGGGATCGCGATCGTCGTGGCACGGCAGGACGGCGGCTGGCACGCCGAACGCGCGTTTCTTGCGCCCGCGCTGCAGCACGGCGTATGCGTGCACGACGGCTGCGCGTTCGTCACCGGCTACGACCGGCGCGTGCATCGCCTCACACGCGTCGACGGCGCGTGGCGCGCCGAGCTGATCGCCGAGCTGCCCGGCGACGGCAAGGGCGCGCTCTCCACGCCGTGGGGTGTCCTCGTCACCTCGACCGACGGCTCGCTGTTCCGCCTGCACAAGGGCGAGCACGGCTGGCAGGCGGACGCGGTCGACGTGCGCCGTTCGCCGCGCTCGCGGGTCGGCAGCAACGGCACGCTGGTGATCACTTCGGACAACGACGGCACGCTGTCGCTGCTGCGTCCGTTCGCCGAAGGCGCCTGGCAGCGCGAGGAGATCCACCGCGAGTTCGACCTGCTGCGCGGCGCGGTCCTCGCCGACCTGGACCCCGACCTTCCGGGTGACGAGGCGGCGACCGCCGGCTACGAGCACAAGGTCAGCCTCCTGTGCCGGCACGGCGGCCGCTGGTGGTCGCGGATGCTCTATCGCGACGCGGACCGCCTGCACCATCTGGCGTGCGGCGAGCTGGACGGCGTCCCCGGTCCCGACCTCGTGGCGTGCGGCTTCTCTGGTCGTCTGATCCTGCTGCACCGGGTGCCGCCGTAGCCGTGGCTGCGGCACCTTCACGCTGCGGCCGGCAGGCCAGGGCGGCGCGCGCGTCCGGCCCGCCATCGGAGCCTTCGCGGCGCCGCTTCAGATCTCCATGGTCGCGGTGGCGACGTCGGACTCGATCGTCGCCCACGTATCGTCGTCGAAGCCGAGCGCGGCGAGCGACTCCGGCGGCAGCACGTCGCCCGGCCACGGCGCCGGCGCGCCGGCGGCGCGGTGCGCGACGCTGTTCGCCGCCGCGATCACGAACCCCTTGGCCCACTGCTCGGGATCGGTCGCCGGGCTGTGGTGGTACATGATCGCTCCCTGCAGCTCGGGCGACAGCTTCCAGCGCTGCGCGAGCAGGCCGCCCACGTGGGCGTGCGAGAAGCCGAACACTTCGGCCTCGGCCTTCGCGAGCGGCACCGCGTGCCGGGTCGCGGCGGCGAGCGCCTCGCCGAACTGGTCAGGACGGTTGTCGAGCAGGACCATCTTGCCGACGTCGTGCATCAGCCCGGCGGTGTAGGCGTCCTCCTTGTCGAGGCCGACACCGCGCGCGCGCGCCGCGATCATCCGCGCGGCGACCGCGGTCTTGAAGCTGTGCTCCCACAGCTGGCGCGGATCGAAGGCCGCGAGCGCGCGTACGTCGCCGAACTGCTCCAGCACGGTCGCCTGCACGACGACGTTGCGGATGACCTTCAGCCCGAGGATGCTGCACGCGAGCGAGATCGAGGAGACCGGGTTCTTCAGCGCGTAGACCGAGCTGTTGACCAGGCGCAGCACCTTGGCGCCGATCGCCGGGTCCTTCTCGATCACCGTCGCGGCCTCTTTCGCCGAACCCTCCGCCGACGCGAACACGCGGTTGATCTCGAGCAACGTCGCGGGAATGGTCGGGATGTTGACCGTCGAGTCGATCAGCTCTTCGAGCTCGGCCGAGGTGGTGATGGTCATGCGAGCTTCGTCCTTTTCGAGCGCGCGCGCCGCGATGCTTGACCGGCACGGACGCGCACGGGACCGCGCGCGCGCTCCGCGCGGTGCCGCGGCGCGATTCAGCGAACGCGCAGCTCGAAGGTGGCGAACGCGTCGCGCGCGCGCTCGGCCGCAGCGCGCTCCTCGGCGTCGAGGTCGCCGGGCACCGGCGTGAGGTCGAGCGCCGCGGCGAACTCGGCGGCGAGCGCCGCACGCAGCGCCGGTGAGACCACGGCGGGGTCGGCGACATCGGCGATCGACGCGACGAACGGCGTCGCCTGCGGCGCGCGCAGCGGGATCGAGCCGTGGTGCAGCACGCGCGCGTGCGGCGCGCGCAGCCGCCGCTGCGCCGAGCCCACGAGCTTGCGGCCGGTGCGTGCGA
>DATGPD010000348.1:0-2549 GCA_035305285.1 Planctomycetota bacterium | reverse complement strand
GAAGTCGACCGCGGCGCGAGCGACGGTCTCGCGGTCGGCGACGCCGTGCTGCTGCGGCCGCGCGCCGGCGGCGAGTACCGCGGGCGGATCATCCGCGTCACCGACCGGACCGCGATCGTCGAGCTGCTCGACGGCGGAACCGCGCCGCCGCCCGGCACGCGCGGCGAGGCGTTCGTGCCCACCGACCGCCGGCGGCCGCGCCCGGCGCCCGAAGCGCGTCCGGGCGAACCGAAGCCGGAACCCGCTCCCGACGCGGGCCGCAAGGTCGAGCATCCGCCGTGGACGAACCAGGACCGCGGGTTCACTCCCGACCAGCCGCTGCTCGCCCAGGTGAAGCCGATCCATCCGCGTGAGCGCGCACCGCGCTACGGCGGGCGCTGGTTCACCTTCGCCGACCTGACCTGGACGCGCACCGAGGACCTGGACAACTCGCTGCTGCGCACCGGGATCGATGCGTGGATCGAGAACCCGTTCGGCCGCGGCGGCGCCATGCGCTTCGACGGCGAGATCGACTACCTGACCGAGACCAGCAACAAGGACGGGCTCGACCTGACCGTGCGCGAACTCAGCTACGCCGAGGGCGGCACGCGGTTCGATCCGCTCGGCTGGCAGGTCGGACGGTTCCTGCTCGCCGACGTGCCGCAGTTCGGCCTGCTCGACGGCGCCGCGTTCTCGCGCCGGCGCGACAACGGCCACCGGTTCGGCGCCAGCATCGGCTTCCTGCCCGAACTGGACGACGACATGGAGACCGGAGAGGACCTGCAGATCGCGGCGTTCTACCGCTGGGTCGACGACGTGCGCGAGACCCTCGCGGTCACCGCCGCGGTGCAGAAGACGTGGCACCAGGGCAAGTCGGACCGCGACCTGCTGGTGCTCGACGCGCGCCGCCTGCCGGTCGATGGCTGGGATCTGCGCGCCTCGGTGTGGGTCGACTTCTACACCGGCGGCTCGCGCGACGCGGTGAAGGGCGGCGGCGCCGAGGTGACGCACGCGTTCGCCTCGGTCGGCCGGCGGTTCGACAGCGGCAGCGGCTTCGACCTGGCCTACCGCAGGCTGCGGTTCCCCGCCCTGCTGCGCACGACGACCGGCCCGCAGATCCCGGGCGAGATCAACAACGACCGCTACGACCGCCTGGCGCTGACGTGGTGGCGCCTGTTCGGCCCCGAGCGGCACCGGTTCCACGGCCAGCTCAGCGGGTTCGACGACGAGACCACCGACGGCGGCGCGCTGGAGCTGGGCGTCGACCTGCAGCGCACGCCGTACGACGACGGCCACCTCGACCTCACCGCGTTCGCGTCCGCCGGCCGGCTCGGCAGCCACTTCGGCGGACGCGTCACCCTGGGCCGCACGCTCCCGCGCGGCAGCTTCGACGTGTTCTACGAGGTCGGGAACCACCACTTCGACGGGTTCACCGCCGACCGCGACGACCTGATCCAGCACCGCGTGTTCGCGACGCGGACCTTCACGTTCGACCCGGCGTGGATCCTGACCGCGCACGCCGGCGCCCACTTCTGGGACGAGGACAGCGCCTGGTCCCTCGGCTTCTTCGTGCAGAGGACGTTCTGACATGGCAACTCCCGTTCGCCGTCCGCGCCGGTCGCGGCTGCTGCCGGGACTCGCGTTCTCCGTGGTGGGCATGCTGCTCGCCTGCGCGACGCAGGGACCGGGCGGCGCCGAGCTGCACCGCTGGTGGGCCGGGCTCGGTCCGGTCCTGCCGCACGACACGTTCCCTGCCGACTGCAGCCTGTGCCACCTCGGCGCGCAGTGGCAGGAGCTGCGGCCGAGCTTCACGTTCGACCACGGCAAGGAGACCGGCGTCGAGCTGCGCGGGGCGCACGCCAATGCGCTGTGCCTGCGCTGCCACAACGACCGCGGCCCGGTGCAGGTCTTCGCCGCGCGCGGCTGCGCCGGCTGCCACGAGGACCCGCACTTCGCCAAGCTCGGACCGGACTGCGCGAGCTGCCACCAGGAGACCGCCTGGCAGGTGATCGACCAGCGCGAGGCGCACGCGCGCACGCGCTTCCCGCTCACCGGCGCGCACGCCTCGGTGGCCTGCCACCGCTGCCACGCGGGCGCGCTCGCCGGCGACTTCATGCCCACCGACGTCGCCTGCGTCAGCTGCCACCGCGGTGAGCTGCTGGCGACCAGCAACCCGCCGCACGTCCCGCTCGGCTGGGTGGACCGCTGCGATCGCTGCCACATGACGACCCGCTGGAAGCACGCGCAGATCCGCTGAGGGCGCGCGCGCGGCGCGCAGTAGAGTCTCCGCGCGATGGCGAACCTGAAGGTCTGTCTGGTCGCGTCCGAAGTCGCCCCGTTCGCCAAGACCGGCGGGCTCGCCGACATGGTGACCGGGCTCGCGCGCTTCCTCGCCGGCGCGGGGCACGACGTCAGGATCGTGATGCCGCTCTACCGGTCGGTACGCACGGCGCACCCCCACCTGCGCGCACTCGACGGCGTCGGCGAGGTCGAGGTCGGCGCCCCGGGCACGCCACACGTCTTCCGCGCGCGCGCGACGCATCTGCCCGGCGCCGCGGCCGAGGTGCTGT
>DATGPD010000347.1:0-2000 GCA_035305285.1 Planctomycetota bacterium | reverse complement strand
TCGATCCGCGTGCCGACCAGCGACACGTCGCCCACGCCGGAGACGAACACGCCGGTGAAGTTGTCATGGATCGAGCCGCCCTCGATCGAGACGCCGGCCGCGGACGGGATCACATGCACGCCCGGCGAGTTGTTCGGCCCGAAGTGCGAGTCGACGACCCGTGTGTCGCGCGTGGCGCCGATCACGAGGCCGGCGCCCTGACCGCCGGCGGTGTTCGAGCACACCACCGCGGGGCCGATCGTCGTGGACCGCGCGTCCTGGCCCAGTTCGATGCCACTGCGGGCGTTGTGGTCGCAGCGCACGTCCTGCACCCGGTTGCCGGCGCCGCCGTCGATCCCGACCCCGGCGATCCCGTTGCGATCGAGGTCGGCGTGCTGCAGCAGGCCGCGCGTCACGCGCACGAAGCGGACGCCGTGGGCGCCGTGGTCGCGCGCCGCGCTGCGCGGGCCGTTCGGCGCGCCGAGCACGAGGTCGGTCGTGTCGACCGCCAGCACGCCGGGGACCACGCTGCCCGGCGCGTCCGCGCACGTGAACACCTCGAACGCGTTGTCCGCGCCGCCCTGGACGAGGATGCCCTGCATCAGCGATCCGGTCGCGGCCACCTGCGCGCCGGTCGCGGCGTCGCCGAGCCGTGCGCCGGTGCAGTTCTCCAGGTGGATCCCGACCCCCGAGCCGGCGGCCCACACACCGCGTACGCGCAGGTTGGCGACCGCCGTCGCCTTCAGGCCGGTGCCGCCGCCGAACACCTGCAGGTCGTCGATCCGGACGTCGTGCGCGCCGAAGGCGACCTCGACGCCGACGCCGTTGCGCAGGCGCACGGTGAGCGGCGCCGCGAGGTGCGAGCCGGCACCGCGCACCAGCAGGCCGTGCACCGGGTTCGCCGAGGCGGCGGTCGCGTCGATCTCGAAGCGACCCGATCCGAAGCCGGCGACGATCGCCACGCTCTTGCCCGACGGCAGGTAGGGCAGCGCGCTCGCCAGCCGGCAGGTGCCCGCGACGTCGAGCCGGATGGTGAACTGGCTGCCGCTGCTGGACGACACGGTCAGGATCGCGGCGCGCAACGAGCCCGGCCCCGAGTCCGCGAGGGTGGACACGACGATCTGCGCCGGCGCGCCGGCCGAAACGCACAGCGCGGCGAGGAAGCGGGCGAGGGGGTTCAGTTGCGCCATGCGGGGAAGCTCACGATCACCGGGTTGCTCGCGAACGCCGGGTCGGACGCGGTCACGAACGCGAACGTCAGGTCGCCGCGCGGCAGGAACGGCACGACCTCGCGCGGCACCGGGACGACCTTGCTCGCGGTGCCCTGCGCGTCGAGCTGACCCAGGGCTAAGGACGGAGTGCCGAGCCACGCGGCGGTGAACGCATCGGCCTGCACCGGGAGCACGGTGCCGCCGCCGAGCGGCAGCGAACCCGTGCCCGAGAGCGAGGCCGCCAGCACGAAGGGGCGGTGCGCGTGTGCGCTGCCGGCGGCGAGGTGCAGGGTCACGAGTCCGCCGGCCGCGCTGCGCACGCACGGACCTTCCACGCGCAGCGCGGGCACGGCGTCGCTCTCGTCCGCGCCCAGGTCGACCTGGGGGCCGAGCACGCGCTGCTCGCCCTCGAAGTCGACCGCGGGCAGCGCCGGGTCGGTGGCGTCGCCGGCGTGCAGGGCGGGGGAGCCGGAAAGCAGCCGGACATCGTCGCCGGCGAGGTCGCGGAACCGCGGGTAGTTGCTGCCCGATCCGGTGTGGTTGCCGCTGCCGCTCCACGCGCCGTAGCTGCCGGTGCTCCCGGAGGCGAACAGGCTCGTGGTCATCGTCGCGGTCGCGCCGGACAGCGCCACGCGATCGAACGTGCGGTTGCCCCACAAGATCGAGTTGGCGACCCGCACGCTGGTGCCGGGATGCGCGAACACGCCCCAGTTGTTGCCCGCCGCGGTCACGTGGACGAGCATCGCGTCCACGCCGGTGAGCATGAAGCCGGCGGCGGCGTTCGGGGCGCAGTTCGTCGCGGCGCTGCTC
>DATGPD010000346.1:0-3387 GCA_035305285.1 Planctomycetota bacterium | reverse complement strand
GCATCCCGGGGTCGCGCCCGCTGCCGCGGTACACCAGCTCCAGCAGGTCGTTGAAGCTCCGATGCAGCTTGAACGGGGCCTCCGCCTTCCCGTTGATCACCGCGACGATCTCCTTGTCGAGGTCGACCAGCTGGTCGTTGAGGCGCACCATGAAGTCGTTGACGCCGCGCGCGGTGATCGTGAGCTTGTTGGTCGTCTTGTCCGCGACCACTTCGAGGCGCGGCTGCAGGTCGGGCGGCGTCTGCGCGATCGGCTCCGCCGTGCCCATGTAGACCCAGAACGCGCGCAGGCACTGGTCGTGGTTGTTCGCGACCACGACGTGCGGGCGCATGAGGTCGCGCACGCGCCCCTTCAACCACGCCGCGATCTCCGGAGCGGACTCCGCGTGCGGGTACGCGCCCTTGGCGTCGAGCAGCGTCGCGGTGCCGTCCTTCAGCTTGTTCAACTGCTCGGCGAGCTGGTCGCACGCCGCCCTGGTCTCGTCGGTGCGCAGGAGGAGGAACGGCACGCCGGCGAGGCTGTCGAGGCGCAGGTCCGTCACTTCGGCGGGATGGCGCAGCACGATCCCCGCGAACAGGTGCGGGAAGTACGTCGCGAGGCGGAGGCCCCACGCGCAGGTGCCCTTGCCGCAGTCCAGATAGATCCGGTCGCGGTCGACGTGGATCGCGCTGGACGCCGCCCCCAGCGAGCCGAGCGTCGTCATCCGCCGCGCGGCATCCGTCGCCTGGCCGCCCGCTTCGGCGAGGTTCGCGGGCGGATCGAAGTCGATCGAATCGTCGACCCCGGGCATCACGAACGCGAAGTCCCCGGCCTCCGCGGCCCCCTTCCACGTCGAGACGTACCACTCGGACGCCGACACCCACTTCTCGCCCGTGTGGCCGCGCATCAGCAGGACGGTCGGGATGGGCGTGTCGGGGCGGTACTTCTTCGGCAGCACGAGGTCGTACGCCGGCATCTTCTTCGGCTTCATCGGCCGCACTTCGCCGTTGCCGCTCTGCCGCTCGAACTCGAAGCAGCCGGTGAAGATCGCGCGCAGGTCGGCCAGGCTGGCGAGGACCGCCTGCTCCTTGCTGCCGACGCGCGCCGCCCACTCCTTCTTCAGCTTCTCGCGCGCCTGCTCCTCCTTCTTGCGCGCCGCCTCCTTGCGCGATTCGGGTGCGTCGTAGGTCGCGTCGCGCGCGGTGAAGTACTCGCGCACGCGGTTGCGCAACGTGTCGAGGTCGCCCTTCGCGAGGACGGTCTGGACGTTCTCGGCGGCCGGCTTGTCCTGCGGCAGCAGCAAGCACGCGGTGAGCGACAGGGTGATCGACAGGGCCATCGGTCGGAGTCGGGGTTCGTGGGTCGCGGTGCGGAGGCGCGTCCGCGGCCTGCGGAACTTAGCGCAGCGGCGCGCGGGTGTCAGCGCGGTCGGGCGGGAAAGGCCGGTCGAGCAGCTCCGCGAGCAACAGGCGGCGGGCCATCGCCGCGGACGGCACGCGCGCGAGCACGCCCGACAATGCGCCGACGGGGTCTGCGATCCCCGCGGCCGCGTCGCGCACCCGCCCCGCGCGCGCCATCGCCACGAGGTTCGAGATCGCGGGCCCCGACGGCGGACGGTCGCGATCCAGCGCCAGACTGCGCGCGAACGCGTCGACCGCTTCCGCGTCGCGCCCCTGCCCCTTCAGCAGCAGGCCGAGGTCGTTCCACAGCTCGGGGTCCTCCGGCGCCGCGGCGATCGCCTCGCGGTAGAGCGCCTCGGCCTCGGCCTCGCGCCCGACGTGGCGCAGCGCGAGCGCGCAGTTGGCGAGCGCGGTCGGCTGCCGGCCGCTCACCTCGACCAGCAACGTGAACGTGAGCAGGCCCTCGTCGGTGCGCCCCTCGCGCAGCGCGACGTCGGCCGCCTCGCACAGCGCCCCCGCCGCGGCCGCCCGCACCTCCGCGACCGCCGCGCGCACGGCTTCCGGATGGCGTGCGTGCGCCCGGTGCACCGCCGCGACCGCGGCGCGCGCCTCGCCGGCGAGCGCCAGCGCGCGCACGTGCAGCCCGGCGTGCCACGCGTCGTCGGCGCCCAGCGCGAGCGACTCCTCGATCCACCGCGCCGCGCGCGCCGGCTCGCCGGCCTGCAGCGCGGCGAACGCCGCCGCGGGCAGCGAGGCCGCGCGTCCGGGCGCGTCCGCGGACAGGGCGACGAAGGAGTGCACCGCCGCCGCGTACGCCGATCGCACCTCTGCCGCGTTCGCGTCACCCTGCAGGCGCAGGTCCTCGGCGCGCCGGTAGAGCGCGGCGAAGTCCTGCGCGGGCGCGGCCGCGCCCGCGAGCGCCGCGAGGGCCAGCGCGCGGGCCGCGCGCGCGATCACCGCAGGCTCACCTCGCGGTCGCCGCGTACGACCTGCCCCACGCGGTAGCAGGGCTCGCCCTGGGCGGCGAGCCGGCGCACGACCTCGTCGGCGCTCTCGCGCTCGACGAACAGCACCATCCCGAACCCCATGTTGAACACGCGGTAGGCCTCCTCGCGCGCGACGCCGCCGCGCTCGACGAGGAAGGCGAAGATCGGCGGCGCCGGCAGCGCCGAGCGCTCGATCTCGACCGCGGTGCCGGCCGGCAGCACGCGCGGCACGTTGTCGTACAGCCCGCCGCCGGTGATGTGCGCCATGGCGGCGATGAGGTCGTCCTGCAGCAGCGGCCACACCGCGCGCAGGTAGCTCTTGTGCACCGCGAGCAGCGCCTGGCCGACGGTCTGCCCGCCCAGCTCGTCCGGCCGGTCGTCGAGCCGCAGCCCGAGCTGCTCGAAGCAGATCCGGCGCGCGAGCGAGTAGCCGTTGGTGTGCAGGCCGGTCGACGGCAGCGCGAGCAGGACCTGCCCGGCGCGCACGCGTGTCCCGTCGAGCAGCTTGTCGCGCGCCACGCTGCCGACGATCGTGCCGGCGACGTCGATCTCGCCTTCGACGTAGACGCCCGGCATCTCGGCGGTCTCGCCGCCGAGCAGGGCGCAACCGTTCTCCCGACAGGCGCGCGCCACGCCGACGATCGCCTGCGTCACGCGCTGCGGGACCATCTTCCCCGTCGCGACGTAGTCGAGGAAGAACAGCGGCCGCGCGCCCTGCACCAGGATGTCGTCGACGCAGTGGTTGACGAGGTCCTCGCCGACGGTCGACAGGTCGCCGGCCATCTGCGCGACCTTCACCTTGGTGCCGACCCCATCGGTCGACGCGACCAGGACCTCGCCCTCGGCGCCGGCGAGACGCAGGTCGAAGAGGCCGCCGAACATGCCGACGTCGCCGAGCACTCCCTTGGTGAACGTCGATCGGATCGCGTCCCGGGCGTCGGCGACCGCGCGGTACTTCGCGTCGATGTCGACGCCGGCGGCGCCGTAGGCGGAGGGCTGACCAGTCACTCGATGTCTCCGGT
>DATGPD010000345.1:0-2791 GCA_035305285.1 Planctomycetota bacterium | reverse complement strand
GACGATAGCCCGCGGCCCCGCGCCGCAGAACGCCGGCGCGCACCTCTCGCGCAGGGCGGTCGGAACGCGCCGCGCGGAGCGCGGACGCCCGGCGGCTACGGCGTCACTTCTGCGGCGCGCTCGGCGCCTCGCCCTTGCCCGGCGGCGGTCCCTGCGGCTTGCCGGCCTCCTGGCTCTTGTCCCACTGCGCCTTCCACTCGCCGAACACTTCGAGGAAGCGCTTCTCCCTCTCGTTCGGGTAGACGCCCACCGCGATCTTGCGCCGCTGGATCTCCTGCAGGCGCGCCTCGCCCCAGCCCTCCGCCGGCGGGAACTCGGCGAGCAACGGGTACTCCTTCGCCGCCTCCTCCTTGCCGGCCTCGTCGGTCTTGCCGGTCTGCTTGTCGCCGCCGTCCTTCGCCGCGCCTTCGTTGGCCTTCGCCGGAGCCTGGCCCGGCCCGGCCGGGTTGCCGTCGGGCGTCGGCGCGCCGTTCTGCGCGGCACGCAGCGCTTCCTGGCGCTTGCGCTCGCGCTCGGCCAGCTCGCGCTCCAGCGCGCGCACCTCCTCGTCGGTCAGCTTGACGATGACCTTGTGCGACTCGATGTCCGCCCAGCGCAGGAAGACGAAGCTGGTCGTGTCATCGAAGTAGTGCAGCCGGATCCCGGCGTCGGGCGCCTCGCGATCGGCCTCGACGAAGTCGATGCCCTCGGCGCGCTCGACGAGGCGCCCGTTCTTGACCACGCCGCTCAGCCGCGCGCCGTTCTTCAGCTTCACGCGGACGCGCACGTTGTAGCGGTCGGTCCGCCCGACCCGCATGTCCTCGCGCTTCCGCGCGACCTCTTCGGCGACGCGCAGCTTGTCGGGGTGCACCGGCGCCTGGCCGGTCTGGCCGACCGCGAGCGACGGCAGGACGAGCAGGAGAACGGCTGCGAGGTTGGCGCGCATCGATGGCCTCCCTGCTGATATCGGCAGCGCACCCCCACGCCCTTGGGCGGTAACCGACCTTTGCCGCCGCGCCGCCGCGGCGGCGCGTGTCCCAAGGCGGGACGTCGGCCCGCCCCGCGAGAGAGCCCGTGTGGCCGTCGGGCCACGAAGCCGGCATGCGACGCTCCGCGGAGGGCACCTCCCGGCGCGCAGGCTCCTCCGCGTCCGCACCGCGCGCTACCGCACGCGCACCCTGGCGAGCGCGTTCGTGAACCACTCCGCCGACGCCCGCCAGGCGGCGTCCGCCTCCGCTGCCGTCGCGGCGAGCGCGACCGCGCGCACGAGGATCCACCGGCGCCCCGCCCGCACCTTCCACCAGCGCTCGCGCGCGGCGGTCCCGCCCGCGGTGAACTCCCAGTCCTCGCAGTCGGCGGCGTGTTCCCCCAGGGTCGCCGCGCGGCGCGCGAGCAGCTTGCTGCCGCCCCCGGAGGCGAGCGCGCCGCCGCTCAAGTGCTGCCAGACCTTGTCCTCCGCGGGGTCGGCGTCCTGGAACGCGCCGAGCAGCGTCACGAAGCACACGCTGCCCGAAGCCCTCGCGCGCGCCGGCTGCAGCTCGACCTGCATGTCCGCGAGCTGACCGACCGTGCGCGCCAGCGTGAACGACGGGTCGGGCGCGACCTCGACCATCAGCTCGTCGTGCACATAGGCGCCGTCGTGCATGCGCCCGGTGTCGTCGCGGCCCGCGGTCGCCACCTGCAGGACCACCGGGCGGTCGCCCTGGCGCTGCCAGTGCACGCGCAGGGGCCAGTCGACGAGCGTGCGCACGCCGGCCCCGTCGGCCACGGTCCCGTCGACCACCAGCTCGGCGGTCGTCACGTCGCCGACCGCGGTCACGTCGACGAACCGCACCGCGGCGAAGCGCGCGTGTCGCGCACGCGCGGAGTCGAGCAGGTCGACGGTGCGCAGGTTGCCCGGCACGAGCACGAAGGTCGGCGCGAGCAACGCGCGGAGGCGTTCGGCGTCGGGGTCCGCGAGCGCGGCGAACAGGTCCTCGACGACCGCCATCGCCGCGGCACGCGTCGGCCAGTGCCGCGTGAGGAAGCCGTCCTTGCGGAACCGGATCACGCCGGCGAACGCGCGCTCGCCCAGCCGGTCGGCACCGAACTCCCACACCAGCACGGGCCGCTCGCCCTGGTGGAACGTGGTGGTCGGCGGCGGATCGACGCGGTCGACGCGACTTCCGCGCGGCAGCGTCACGCGGGTGAGCGCCGGCATCGTTCCGGTCGCCTTGAGGGGCACGCGCAGCACGTAGCAATCGCCCTGGCCGAGCAGGCCCGCGGTCGGCACGAGCGCGGCGTCGACCTCCACGCGGCCGAGCTGGCCCTTCGTGAGGCTGCCGGTCGGCACGACCAGTCGGCTCGTCTCGCCGTGCGCGGCGAGCGAGCGGTGCACGGCGATCTCCTCGTCCGCGCAGCGGACGGCGAGGTCGGCCTGGAGGAAGCCGGGGGTCGACAGGTCGAGGTCGACCTGTCCGGGCACGGCGAGGATGGTCGCGAGGCGCAGGCGCTTGCGCACGTTGCCGCCGTCATCGACCTCCCAGTCGTCGAGCACGACGCGGCCGCCCTCGCGCCACAGGGTCGCCATCCGGTCGTTACACGCCGCCGCGGCCGCGGCGTCCGCCGCGCGCGTCGGGTACACGAAGCGCGCGATGCGCAGGCCGACGCGTCGGCCCGGCACGTCGAGCCCGGCGAGGGTCTCGACCGCGTCGCAGCGCACCTGCTCGGGAGCCGAGAGCCAGTCGCCGCCCGCGGCGGACGCGTGCCCGCCCGGCGACGAGAGCATCTCCGCGACGTTGCCGGCGAGGTGCAGGATGCCGAAGGGCGACGC
>DATGPD010000344.1:0-5423 GCA_035305285.1 Planctomycetota bacterium | reverse complement strand
GCACGCGGGTGCGCGCGCGGCGGCGGCGGTCCGGCAGCGCCTGCACCGTGCCGTCGGCGTGCAGGCACACGAGGTCGCCGTCGCGCACCCTGGTGAGCACACCGCTCGCGCCGACGATCGCCGGCAGGCGGTGCTCGCGCGCCTGGATCGCGGCGTGGCTCAGCCAGCCGCCGACCTCGGTGACGATCCCGCGCGCGCGGGCGAACAGCGGCAGCCAGCGCGGGTCGGTGAACCGGGCGATGAGGACGTCACCGTCCTCGAAGCCGGCGATCTCGTCCGCGCTGCGCAGCACGCGCGCGCGCCCGACCACGGTGCCGCTGCCCGCCACGCGCAGGCCTCTGGCGACCACGCCGTCGGCCGCCTCGGCCGGCGCGACGGCGGAGAACGGCGAGGCGACCGTCTCCAGGTCGGCGACGCGCAGCGCGGACGGCAGCTCGACCGCCATGCATGCGTCGTGGCGCGCGCGGCGCGCGGCGATCTTCCGGTGCAGCTCGACCACGTCGGCCGTCGCGCAGGCGGCGACCTCGTCGGGCAGCAGCCAGAACACGCCGTCGTCGAGCCCGAGCCGGCGACCGATCTCGAGCAGCGTGGCGCGCAGGCCGGGCAGCTCGCGCAGCACCTCGTGCTTGGCTTCCTCCTTCAGGGCTTCGAACCGGTTGGCGGTCTCGACCGCGACCCGGTCGAGCCGGCCGAGCGACGGCGGGAGCCCGACGTTTTCGCGGGCGACCGCGCTGCCGGCGCGCGCCGTGGCGAGCAGGCTGCGCAGCTCGTTCGGCGCCTCGCGGTAGCGCGGCGCCGCCAGTTCGAAGTCGTGCGGCGCGCGGTGACCACACTCGGCGAGAGCGTCGTTCAGTCCGTCGCCCGTGCGCACGGCGAACAGGCCGCGGGTCAGCACGGTGCCGTCGGTCACGCCGAGCAGCGCCGCCGGGTCGAGGCCGCGGCGTGCGAGGCGCTTGCGCGCGACGTCGGTGAAGAACGTCGCGGCGAGGTTGATGACCTCGGCCTCGACGTAGGTCTCGGTGACGAACCGCGCGCGCTGGTCGGCGAACAGATCGGCCAGCTCGGCGACGGTCATCTGGCTGCGGTCGATCAGCTCCGTGCGGCGCACGGTGCGCCGCAGGCCGGGCAGGACGTCCTCGCGCCACGCGCGCTCGATCGCGTCGGCGCTGCGGGTGAGGCGCAGCGCGGTCGCGGCGCCGATGCCGCGCGCGAAGCGGCGCTTCGCCTCGCGCGCGTCGACGTAGAGGCGGCCGAACACCGACACCGCGTAGGGCGGCGAGTCCGCGTCGACCGCGTAGCGGATGCCGAGGCGCTCGGCGGCGCGCGCGACGCTCCCGCCCTCGGCCCAGAGCTCGTTCATCAGCGCGAGGCTGAACGGCGTCGGTTCGGGGAGCAGCTCGCTCAGCTCGTTCTGCACGAACACCGGCTCGCTGCCCGCGTCGCGGTCGATGCGCGCGAGCAGGCGGGCGCGCTCCGCCTCGCGCAGCGCGGCCGGATCGTTCGTCGCGGACGCCAGGCTCTCGGCGGTGCAGGTGATGTCGCGCGCCTGCAGGATGAAGAAGCGGCCGCCGGCGTAGGCCCACTCGATGTCCTGCGGGCGGCCGAACAGCTTCTCGGCGCGCCGGCCCAGCTCGAGGAGCGGGGTGAGGTCGACCGGCGCGGTGCCCTCCTGCAGCGGCTGGAAGGTGCGCCGGCCGAAGCGGAACGCGTCAGGGTCGACCTGGCCGGAAACCAGCCGGTCGCCGAGTCCGGCGGTCATCTCGACCAGCATCGCGCCGGCGCACGCCGGGTCCTCGGTGAACAGCACGCCGGCATGCTCGGCGGCGACCATCGCCTGCACGATCACGCCGCCGTCATCCTGCCGCGCGGCGCTGCGCGAGTTGGGCGCGCGCAGGGAACGGTGCACTCCGGCGATGGTGTCGAGCAGGCGTTCGCGCGGGACCTGCAGCACCGACTCGAACTCGCCGGCGTGGCTCGCCTCGGCGCCATCCTCGGCCCGCCCCGAGCTGCGCACCGCGACCGTCGCGGCGCGCAGCGCACCGTGCGCACGCAGGATCGCACGGCGACCCGCTTCGTGCTGGAGCGCGTTGGCGTCGCAGACGACGAAGCCGGGGGGGACCGGGAACCCCTCGCGCAGCAGGCGGCCGAGGCGCTGCGCCTTGCGGCCCGCTTCGACGAACTCGGCGGCGTGTGCGAGGGGCACCACGGGCGGGCACACCTCGGGAGCGCGACGGCGCGCGGCGAGGAGCGCGCCCGCCAGCCGCTGCAGGACGAGCAGTACGAGGCTCGCGACCAGGTAGATCGACACGCCGGCGGCGAGCGGCCACAGGAGCGCGACCACGCCACCCGCGACCGCGGCGGCGAGCACGACGCGCCTCAGGGAGGCGCGCGCGCCGCCGACCATGAGGCCGAAGAACAGCACGCCGACCACGAGCGGGAACACGCCGAACGGGTCGGGGAGGCCGAGTCCGTCGAGCCACAGCCACGGCGTCGCGTGCCCCTGGACGGCGGTGTCTACCGCACCGAACAGCGCGAGGAACAGGACGAGCTGCAGCAGGCTGCCGAGCAGGTTGCGGCCGGGAGTGATTCCGGCCTCACGGTGGAGGGCCATCGTCTTGCGCGCGAGCGCAGCCCGGTCGCCGGCGCAGGATGCGCGCAGTTCGTCGAGCTTCGGCTTCAGCGCGCGCAGCGCGACCTGGTCGCGGTCGGCCTTCCACGTGAACGGCAGCAGCAGCAGGCGCGCGGCGAGCACGACCAGCAGGATCGCGCCGAGGAGAGAGCCGAGCGCGCGGCCGAGGTCGGTGACCTGCGCGGCGAGCCACGCGGTCGCGTCGCCGAGCAGCGTGCGCTCCTCGTGGACCGCGCGCCACGCCGCGATGTGCGGCGCGTCGGGCGGGGGGACGTGGTACTCGTGCGGCAGCGTGTAGCGGCCGCGGAAGTCCGCGCCGAGTCGGTGCAGCCGCAGCCCGAGCAGCATCGCGAAGAACGAGCTGCGCTTGTCGTAGCACGGCGCGATGATCGGGCGGTCCGGCAGCGAGCGCAGCGCGGGCTCGATCTCCGACGTGAGCATCCGGCGCAACGTGAGGTTGATCGCGCCGGGCAGCGCGTGCTTGGCGAACTCCTCGGGATAGCGGACGTCGACGAAGATCGCGCCTTCCTCGGCGACCAGCCGCTCGACCTCGGCGGTGTCGAGCAGGACGTGCTTGTTCGGATAGTCGGGGATGTCACGCAGCCCCGAGCGACGGCCGGCCTCGGCGAGCGGGCGGTCCTCGGCGACCCACTTCTCGTAGCCGCCGATCATGAAGCGGCACTTCCTGCCCTGCGTGGTGAACCAGTCGGCCAGCTCGCTGCTACGGTTCCCCGAGTCGCACAGCAGGAGAGGCTCGTCCGCGTCGCCGAGCAGCGACGGGTCGTGCTTGAGGTCGGGGTAGCGGATCTTGCGCGCGCCCGGGATGTAGCCGAGTTCGATCTCCTCCGGCTCGCGCACGTCGAACATCACCGGTGTGCGCCCGCTGGCGACCAGTTCGGCGACGTGATCGGTGTGCCAACCCAGCGGGTGCGTGAGCTGGTCGCTGAAGCCGAGCGTCTTCAGCGACGTGTTGCCGACGACCTTCCCCTTCTCCACCGACCGGCGCACGAGGTTGACGCGTTTCCGCCGGTTCTCCACGTCGGTGTGGTGCAGCAGCGTCAGCACGTAGGCCGTGGACACGCCGATGAGCAGGAGCAGGACGATGCGGAACGGCCACGGCGACGCGGCCGGGCGCTGCTTCGGGTTCGTGCGGCTCTTGCGGAACCAGACGCCGCCGACCGCGACGGCCAGGAGTCCCAGCACTTGCGCGCCGCTTGCGAACAGGCTGAGGAGGAGATCCGGGGAGGGGATCGCGAGCATGGGTGGGATGGGGGGCCAACGCACGGGCGGTTGGGGGTCCGCCGTCCCCGGATACCCGTGCGGCTTAACCGGATCCTCACGCGCAGGTCTCGGCCCTGCATGGACGTGCGACCAGTGGGCCGACCGCGCCGGCGACGTGCAATGAAGACGTCGATGCCGGCGCGGGTCATTGCGTGTTCGTCCCTTCGCGCCGGGCGTTCGCCGCTCGTCGTTACCGAGGGTATGCCCGAGCCTGATTGCGGCCGCCGCCGACAGTACCGGTGCACCCCGCGGAAACCGCGCGGGCGCCATGGCAGCCCGGACCGCGCCGCGTACTCTTCCGGGTGCCGCGTGCCCCGGCAGCGCGCGGTGTTCGTGCGTGGTCGTTCCCTCCCTCGTCTGCCGGACTGGCCCGTGGCCGGGCTGGCGGTCTGCCGGGTGAACCGAAGGCCGCAACGCGCCGGGCGCTGCGGCCGGAAGCTACGTGGTCCTCCTCGCCCGCCCGGGCTGTTTCCCCGAGTCCACTAAGATCGTCGGGTATCCGCTCGTGACCGAACTTCCCTCCGCCCAGTCCAGGCCGGACTGTCCGGGGCCCGAACGCGACGCCGTCACGGTGCGGATGCTCGTCCAGGGAAACCCGGAAGGGCTCCGGCGGCTCCTGGTGGACCACGGGGGGAAGGTCCGGTGGAACCTCAGGCACGAGTTCGACAAAGTGCTCGACGCAACCGAGATCGACGACGCGATCAGCCAGGCGACGCACCGCGTGTGGCGCGCCGCCGGGCGCTACGACGCCGACAAGGGGGCGCTGCGCGCGTGGTTCTTCTGCATCGCGCGGAACTGCGCGCTACGCCTGATCGAGGTCAAGGGACGGGGCGACCTGCGCTTCGTCCCCGACCTCGACATGCTGGCGACGGGAGCGCACCGCGAGCCGGACGCGCTTGACGACAGCCGCGCGCAGGTGATCGACGCGCTCTACCGGTGCATCGACGAGTTGCCCGGCCAGCAGCGCGCGGTCATCCTGGCCGACCTCGCCGCGGGCGGGGTGGCCGACACCGAGCGGCTGGTCGCGGAACTGCGTACCACCGCGAACTCGGTCTATGTTTCGCGCGCGCGGGCCCGCAAGGCGCTGCGTGAGGCGATGCACGCGAGGGGACACCGGTTCGGCAGTGACGACGACAACGCGACCGAGGTGCATTCATGAGCCGCCACGATGACGATTTTTGGGCGCGCATGCTCGAGAAGATCGACTGCGCCGAGGGTGACCTCGCACGCGCCGAGCAGCGCCTGCGCACAGGCGGCGACGACCTGGTCTCGCCGGAGTGGATCGAGCGGATGGTCACGAGCGCGACCGCGCACCCGGCGCCGATCCGGGTCGTGCCGGTGTACGGTGCACACCGGCGCAGCAGGGTGCGCCGTGTCGCCGCGGTGACGCTGGGGATGTTGCTCGCGGCGGCGGGGACGGCGTACTTGGTGTGGCCGGAGGGTAAGGATAGTGATCGAACCCTCGACTACGCCGAGTCGATCAAGCTTCTCGGAAGCCTAGGGCAACCCGAGC
>DATGPD010000343.1:0-8962 GCA_035305285.1 Planctomycetota bacterium | reverse complement strand
ATGCCGTACGTCGACCTGGACGCCAAGGCCGAGGCACCCGCGCCCACGCGGGCCGCGACGCCCACGCCGCCGAAAGTCTCCTTCCCGAACGCCGGGCGCGCCCGTTCGCCGGACGCACCGCACCCGGCGAAGGAGGTCGACGGCACGGTCCGCCTCGGCACCGGCCACACCTTCCGGCCCGGACTGCCGCGCGCCCAGGTCGTGTTCGATGCCCGCGGCACGACGATCCTCGCCGAGGGCGACACCTACAAGGCGAGCTTCTCGGCGGAGTCCTTCTCCTACGTTCCCCGCTTCGGCAGCGACGCGCCGCGCAACCATCCCCTCACCCTCACCCTGGAGCACGCCGCGCTCGGCGGGACGGCCGCGCCGCTGCACGTGGCGACGCCGCGGCTGTCGGGCACGACCGTGCGCCTCGACCGCGGCGCGCTGGTCGAGCGCTACGACATCCATCCCGACCGCGTCGAGCAGAAGTTCGAGATCAGGGCGCCCGTCGGCGGCGACCTCGCGATCGCGCTGCGCGTCACCACCGAGCTGACCGCCGAGCGCGACGGCGGCGGCCTGCGCTTCACGAACGCGCTCGGACGCGTCGGCTACTCCGCCGCCGTGCTCGTCGACGCACGCGGCCGGCACCTGCCGATGACCACCGAGTACGACGCCGGGAGGATCACGCTGCGCGCGGCAGCGGCGACGCTCGCGGACGCGGCATTCCCGGTCACCGTCGACCCGGTGATCGCCACCATCGCACCGGCGTCGAGCGCCGACCGCCTGCTGCGCACCGACTTGGCGTTCTCCAACTCCGCGAACGCGTACCTCGTGGTCTGGGTGCGCGTGTTCAGCGCCACCGACCTCGACGTGCACGCCGTGGCGGTCGACGGCTCGGGGAACGTCATCCCCAACAGCAGCTCGCTGATCGACAACACGACGGACTGGTGGAACGAGTGTCGGGTCGCCGCGTGCGGCAACAACTTCCTGGTCGTCGCTTCGCGCCGGGCAGCGGGCGGTGGGCCGCTCGACATCTGGGGGCGGACGCGCGACGTCAACGCACCGGCGATGGGCTCCCAGTTCCAGATCAGCGGGACCGAGGCCGGCGACAAGATCACGCCCGACGTCGGCGGCGAGTTCTTCGGGCCGACCAACTTCTGTGTCGTGTGGGATCGGGTGTGGTCGCCGACCGACCACGACATCCACTACCGCCTCGTCGACGCGCTGGGCAGACCCAACGGCGGCGTCCAGCAGATCGACAACTCGGCGAGCAACAACGACTACCGGCCGCGCGTCGCGAAGAGCTCCGGCGCCGGCCCGGCGAGCCGGCAGGTCTGGCCGGTCGTCTGGGACCGCCTCGTCGGCGGCCGACACGACGTCTGGGGTGCGCGCGTGCAGTGGAACGGCACCCTCACGACCCCACCCTTCGTGACCGTGGACGTGACCATCCGGTGATCGCCGCCGCGGCCTCCCGCGACGCGCGCGCAGCGCACGACCGGCGCGCGTGAGGCGCGGCGGTGCCGAGTGCCGCACATCGGCGAACCGAGTCGCACTGGCCTGGCCCGCCGTCGAACGCCGTGCAAACCACGCTGCCCCGAAACCCCGCAGCCCGCCCACCGCACGAGGGACCGCCGCCTCCGCAGATCGCCCTGCCGGAGAACGCGTCCGCGCACCGCCGAACCGCCTCGTGCGCGCCCGGCTACCATGCCGCCATGGTCGATGAGCCCGACCCCGGCGACACCGCCGCACTGCTCCGCGCGTGGCAGGCGGGCGACGCCGGCGCGCTCGACCGGCTCGTGGCGCGGGAGCTGCCCTGGCTCACGCGCCACGTCCAGCGCCGCCTCGGCGCCCTGCTGCGCGCGGGGCACGACACGCAGGACATCGTCCAGGAAGCGCTGCTCGGCGCGCTGCGCGACGGAACCCGCTTCGCGGTCGAAGACCGTCGCCGACTGCGCGCGCTGCTCGCACGCATCGTGGAGAACGTCATCCGCCGCGAGCACGAGCACCTGTCCGCCGCGCGCCGCGACGTGCGCCGCGTCCGGCCGCTGCCGTCGAGCAGCGTCGTGCTGCACCGACACCCGCACAGCCCCTTCACCCGGCCGAGCCATGCCGCCGTGGCGAACGAAGAGCGTGCCTGGCTGCGGCTCGCGCTCGAGCTGCTCGACGCCGACGACCGCGACTTGATCGTGATGCGCGAGCATCGCGGCCTCGGCTTCGCCGCGATCGGCGCGGCGCTCGGCATCGCCGAGGACGCGGCGCGCATGCGCTGGCGGCGCGCGCTCGGGCGGCTCGGGCGCGTGCTCGACGGCCTGCGCTGCGGGCGCATCGGCGTACCGCTCGACGCGCCGGCCGAATGCCCGTGACCGGCGCGCCGCACGACCGCCTGGAGCGCGCGATGCGCGCCTTCCTGCGCTTCCGCGCGAGCGGGGGCGCGCGCGCCGAGTTCCTCGCCGAGCATCCCGACCTGCGCGACCTGCTGGAGCCGATGCTCGACGACGACGACGACGCCGAGACCCTCGCCGACGTGGTGCTCGGCGGCGACTTCCGCCTGGAGCACGAGATCGGCCGCGGCGGCACGGGCGTCGTGTACGCGGCCCGCCAGCTCTCCCTCGGCCGTCGGGTCGCGGTGAAGCTGCTCCCCCGCCACCTGCTCGCCGCGCCGTCGACGATCGCGCGCTTCCGCCGCGAAGCGAAGACGATCGCCGGACTCAGCCACCCGGGAATCGCGCGTGTGCTCGCGGTCGGCACCGACCGCGACACGCACTGGTTCGCGATGGAGCTGGTGGAGGGCTCTTCGCTCGCGGCCCACCTGTCGGCCTTGCAGCAGCAGGGCCGGGGTCCCGCGCCGTGGACGCGATCGTTCGTACAACTCGCGGCACACGTCGCCGACGCGCTGCACTACGTGCACGAGGTCGGCCTCGTGCACCGCGACGTGAAGCCGTCGAACGTGCTGCTGCGCCACGACTCGACGCCGGTGCTCACCGACTTCGGCCTCGCGCACGACTACCGCGCACCGACCATTACCCTGCCCGGTGCGCGTGCCGGCACACCCTGCTACATGGCGCCCGAACAGGTTGACGGACGGCGCGGTCGACGCGCGCACCGACGTGTTCGCGCTCGGGGCGACGCTCTACGAGATGCTGACCTTCGCGCGACCGTTCGACGGGGGCAGCCCCGAGCGCTCGATGCACCGCGTGGTGCACGAGGAGCCGCCCGACCCGCGCCGCCGCAACCCGGCGTGTCGCGCGACCTCGTCGCGATCCTCGCCACCGCGCTCGCCAAGGACCCGCGCCAGCGCTACCCGTCGGCCGCGGCGCTCGCGGACGACCTGCGCGCGTGGCTCGGCCGCCGGCCGACGCACGCGCGGCCGCTGGGGCCGGTCGTCCGCCTGGTGCGATGGTCACGCCGGCGGAAGGCGCTCGCCGGCGCGCTCCTCGGCCTGCTCGCGACGCTGGTCGCCGGCCTGTCTGTGGCGCTCGCGCTGTGGCGCGCCGCGGTCGACCAGGAGCGCCGCGCCGCGACCCTGCTCGGCGAGTGGCAGCGCCTCGCCGACCGCCGCCGCCTCGACGAACTGGTGCGCGAGGCCGACGTCGAACTGTGGCCCGCCGTGCCCGACAAGGTGCCGGCCATGGACACGTGGCTCACGCGCGCCCACGCGCTCGCGGACCGCCATGCCGGCCACGCAGCCGCGCTGCAGGCGCTGCGCGCGCACGGTGAACCCGGCGAAGGGGAAGCGGAGAGCGCGTGGCGCCGGCAGCAGCTCGCCGAGCTGGTGCAGGGCCTCGCCGCGCTCGCCTCGGCCGACCTCTTGCGCCCCACGATCGCGAGCGTGCAGCACCGGCGCAGTCGGGCGGTCGACCTCGCGTGGCGCACGCTCGAACAGCCGGCCGCCGCATGGAGCGCGGCGATTGCGCGCGTCGCCCGCGACCCGGCCTACGTCGGGCTCGCGCTCCGCCCCCAGCTCGGGCTGATCCCGCTCGGACCCGATCCGGCCTCGGGCCTCGAAGAGTTCGCCGATCCTTCGACCGGGGACGTGCCCGCGCGAGGCAGCGACGGTCGGCTCGCGTGCGCGGATCGGTGCGCGATGGTCTTCGTGCTCCTGCCGGGCGGCGAGTTCACGATGGGTGCACAGGCCGCCGACCCGCGCGCGCCGAACCACGACCCCGCGGCGACGCACGTCGAGACGCCGCCGCACGTCGTGCGCCTCGACCCGTTCCTGCTCGCCAAGTTCGAGATGACGCACGCGCAGTGGCATGCGGTCATGGGCGACTCGGCAGGGTGGTGGGAGCCGGGCCGCGTGGTCCGCGGCGTGGCGATCGGCTGGCGGCATCCGGTGGCCAACGTGTCCTGGGAACTGTGCGCGACGATGTGCCGCCGCCTCGGCTGGGTGCTGCCCACCGAGGCACAGTGGGAATACGCGTGCCGCGCCGGCACGCACACGCCGTGGTCCACAGGTGCGGACCCGCGCTCGCTGCTCGGCTCCGCCAACCTCGCCGACGAAGCCGCGCGCGACGAATACCCCGCGGACTGGTCGTTCCACCCCGGCACCGACGACGGGCACGCCGTGGCGGCGCCGGTCGGCTCGTACCTGCCGAACGCGTTCGGCCTGCACGACATGCACGGCAACGTCAGCGAGTGGTGTCTCGACGCGATCGTCCGCTACGACAACGTGGTGCAGGCCGGGACCGGCGAGCGCCGCCTGGAGCCCGGGCGCGAGCCGCGCCACGGCGAGCGACTCGGCTCGCGCGTGCACCGCGGCGGAAGCTGCCAGGCCATGGCCCCCGCCCTGCGCTCGGCGCAGCGCAACGCGGACCAGGTCGGAATGGAGCTGCCGTCGCTCGGCGTCCGGCCGACGCGCGCGCTCACCCGTTGAAGGCGGCCTGCGGCGCACCGGCAGGCCTGGACCCCCTCGCACCCGACGCCCATCATCCCTCTGCCTCCCCGACCAACGGATGCCTCCGGCTGGGCCGTCGGCGTCCTCGTCATCCGTGCCCAACGCCGGCCGTCGCCCATGCGCTCCTTTCCCTTCGTGCTCGCGGGAATCGTTCTCGCCTCCTGTGCCGCTCACGCGACCGTCGCTTCCACCGGACAAGCCGCCGCCGGACTGGGTTCCGACGCGGCGACGAAGCCCCATCAGGTTCCGCGCGGCGTCGTGCTGCGCTGGCTGCAGCGCAAGAGCGAGGACGGGATCGTCCACGGTGAAGTGCTCTACCAGGAGGCCAGGGCGCTGCAGCAGCGCGTCGCGGTCTCGCCGCTCTCGTCGTCGGGGCCGACGAACTGGGCGCTGCTCGGGCCGGGCAACATCGGCGGCCGCATCCGCTCGATCCTGATCCACCCGAACGATCCGTCGGTGATGTGGATCGGCTCGGTCAGCGGCGGCGTGTGGAAGACGACGAACGGCGGCACGTCGTGGACGATGCTGCCCGACTTGCCGGCGGTGCTCGCGGTGAGCTGCATGGCGATGCATCCGAGCCAGCCGGACGTGCTGTACGCGGGCACGGGCGAGCAGTGCTTCTTCGTCACGCCCGAGGGCTCGTCGAACAGCGCGGTGAACTTCGGCGCCGGCGTGTTCAAGTCGACCGACGGCGGCATGAGCTGGACACAGCTTCCCGCGACCTCGGGCCCGCTGTGGACCTCGGTCAGCAGGATCGCCATCGACCCGAACGATCCCACCGTCCTGCTCGCCTCGACGATCTCCGGGATCTGGCGCAGCTCCGACGGCGGCGCGACGTGGTCGCGGCGCACCACGGCGAAGGCGCTCGACGTCGACTTCCATCCGTTCGACTCGAGCCGCTGCGTCGCCGGGCGCGCCGACGGCGTCGCGATGTACTCCACCGACGGCGGAGTCACCTGGAACAACGCGCCGGCGTTCCCGGGCGCGACGCGCATCGAGGTCGCGTACGCGCGCAGCGCGCCGGACACCGTGTACGCCGCGGTGACCGTGTCGGGAGCGCTGCGCGTGTGGCGCTCGACCAACGGCGGCCAGACCTACACGCAGCGCTCCGGCAACAACGTCGTCTCGGTGCTCGGCATCTACACGGGCGCCCTGTGGGTGGACCCGACCAACGCCGACCGGCTGGTCGTCGGCGGCCTGGACCTGTACCGCAGTACGAACGGGGGGACGACCTTCACCAAGTTCTCGGCGTGGGCCAGCTACCCGAACAGCGCGCACGCCGACCACCACGTCATCGTGCACCACCCGCAGTTCAACGGCGGCACGAACAACACCGTGTTCTTCGGCAACGACGGCGGCATCCAGCGCACGACCAACGTGTACACGGCGACCAACACCTCGGGCTGGACCAACCTGGCGCGCGGCCTCGCGATCACCCAGCTCTACGGGTGCTGCATCAACCCGACCACCGGCGTCGTGCTCGCCGGCGCGCAGGACAACGGCACGGTGCGCGGCGCGCCGGCCAACGGCCTGAACGGCTGGACGTCGCCGCTCGGCGGCGACGGCTCGTACTGCGCCGCCGACCCGAACGATCCGAACGTCTTCTACCTGCAGTACTACTTCCTCAACCTCTACCGGAGCACCAACGGCGGGGCGACCGCGGGCCAGAGCATCCGCAACGGGATCTCGGAGCCGGATCCCAACTTCATGGCCTACATCCTGCTCGACCCGAACGACAGCAACCGCCTGTACGCGTGCGGCGCGCAGCTCTGGCGCACGAACAACGCGAGGACCGGCAACCCGCCGGCGTGGTCCGCGATCAAGCCGGCACTGCCCTGCCCGATCGCGGGCGGCGGCGGCCAGCCGACCCCCGACCACTACCTCGACAACCCGCCGTGCAACATCTCGACGGTCGCGGTCGCCAGAGGCAACCCGAACGTCATCTGGGTCGGGCACAACAACGGCGCGCTCTACTACACGACCTCGGGCCTCGCCGCGACGCCGCTGTGGATCAAGGTCGACGACAACGCGCCGGGCCTGCCGGACCGCTGGGTGTCGCGCATCGTGATCGACCCGGACGACCACCGCAAGGTGACCGTGTCGTTCATGGGCTTCGCGCCGGACAACGTGTGGCGCACGACCGACTCGGGCGCGACCTGGAGCCCGCGGGTGGGCAGCGGCGCCGGCGCGCTGCCCGCGGTGCCGGTGTCGTGCATCGTGCAGCACCGCGTCTCGACCTCGCGCTTCTACGCCGCGACCGACCTCGGCCTGTTCTTCTCCGAAGACGACGGCCTCACCTGGCAGCCGGCCGCGGGTGGTCCGTCGATCGTCCCGATCGACGAACTGGTGTGGCGCAACGACCGCACGCTGATCGTCGCGACGCACGGACGCAGCGTGTGGAGCTGCGACGTGGACCCGGCGAGCGTCACACCGGTCGGCAACGGCTGCGGTGTCGTGGGCGCGCCGAGCCTCACCGTCGCGCCGCCGGTGATCGGCGCCAGCCACGCCTACACCCTCGCCAACGCCGCGCCCAACGCGCCGGTCGCGCTCCTCCTCGCCGCGGGGCCGCCGGCGCCCACGCCGTTCGGCCCGTGCGTCGTGCAGCCCGCGCTCGGCGGGCTGGTCAGCCTGTCGGTCGGGTCGACCACCGGCGCGGGCGGTCTGGTCTTCCAGGTGCCGATCCCGGCGCACGGGGCTCTGAACGGCGCAGTGCTCACCGTGCAGGAGTTCATTGCCGTGCCCGGCGGCCCGCTGCTCGGCGCCGGCGAGCTGAGCAACGGCGCGCAGCTCACGCTCGGCTTCTGACCCCCCCCCCGCGGACCGCGTCGGCCCTGCCCGGCGGCGCGGTCCGTCCGCGGCGGCGTTGCGGCCACGGGTCGCCGGGCCCGGGACCGCCGTCCGCGGCCGGGCGCCGGCGAGTTTTCCGCCCCGCCAGCCGCATAATCGGCCGCGCTCATGAAGCGCATCGCGATCCTCGGCAGCACCGGCTCGATCGGCACCCAGGCGCTCGACCTGATCCGCGACGGGCGGCGTGCGATGTTCGATGTCGTCGGCCTGGCGGCGCGGCGCAGCGGTGCGGCGCTGGTGCAACAGGCGCGCGAGTTCTCCGCCGGCGCCGTGTGTCTGGTCGAAGGCGGCGGGCGGCCGCCCGACCTGCCGGCGAAGACCGGATGGCACACCGGCGCCGAGGGCGTCCTCGCGATGCTGGACGAGACCGACCCCGAACTCGTGCTCAACGGGATCACCGGCGCGGCCGGACTCGCCGCCTCCGAGTGGACCGTGCGCCGCGGCCGCACGCTCGCGCTCGCCAACAAGGAGTCGCTCGTGATGGCGGGCCCCTGGCTGATCGGGCTCGCCGGCTCCACCGGCGCACGCATCCTGCCGGTCGACTCCGAGCACTGCGCCATCTTCCAGTGCCTGCAGGGCCAGCAGCGCGACCGCGTGCGCCGCGTGTTGCTGACCGGCTCCGGCGGCCCGTTCCGCACACGCGACCTCGACACCTTCGCTTCGATCACCCCCGCCGAGGCGCTCGCCCACCCCACCTGGAACATGGGGCCGCGCATCACGGTCGGGTCGGCGACGATGATGAACAAGGCGTTCGAGGTCATCGAAGCGCGCTGGCTGTTCGACCTGCGCCCCGAGCAGATCACCGTCGTCCTCCACCCGCAGAGCATCGTGCACTCGATGGTCGAGTTCGTCGACGGCTCGATTCTGGCCCAGCTCGGCGTACCCGACATGCGGGTGCCGATCCTCTATTGCCTGACCTATCCCGACCGGACGCCGCTCGCGTTCGAACCCTTCGACCCCGTCCGGTTCCGCACCCTCACGTTCGAGCCGGTCGCCCCGGCGCGCTACCCGGCGCTCGACCTCGCGTACGAAGTGCTGCGCCGCGGCGGCGATTCAGGCGCCGTCCTGAACGCGGCCGATGAAGTGCTCACGGAACAGTTCTTGGCCGGCCGCGTACCCTTCCCCGAGATCAGCCGCACCGTCAGCCGCGTGCTCGCCGCGGACGTCCCCGGCGACGTGCGCGGCCTGGCCGACGTGATGCGCGCCGACGCGCGCGCGCGCGCGGCCGCACTCGCCGAA
>DATGPD010000342.1:0-7051 GCA_035305285.1 Planctomycetota bacterium | reverse complement strand
GAACCCGCCGCTCGCCGACTACGAGAACCCGATCGCGGGGAGGCTCTTCGCGCGGCACCTCGCCGCGGGCGGGTTCGACCTCGTGCACGTGTTCCACGCGCGCAACGTGGGCACCGACGCGATCGCCGCGCCGCGCGCGCTCGGCGTACCGGTGGTCGTCAACCTGATGGACTTCTGGTTCCTGTGCCCGAACTTCATGCTCCTGCGTCGCAACGGGGACCTGTGCCAGGGGCCGCCGGAGGGCGGACTCGGCTGCGTGCCGTGCATGGACCCGGCGCTCGCCGCGACGGTCGCCGGCGCGGGCACCGCGCAGCAGCTGCGCGCCGTCGGCGAGGGCAACGACGTGCTCGCCGGGATGCGCCGCACGCCGGCGGCGTACGCGCACGCGCTGATCGCGCGCAAGGCGCGCCTGTTCGCGGCCCTCGCGCGCGCCGACGCGATCGTCGCGCCGTCGCGCTTCCTGCAGCGCATGTTCGAGGACGCGGGGTTCCCGCGCGGGCGCATCACCCACGTCGCGTACGGCGTCGACGAGAGCCGGCTCGCGAACGCGCGCGGCGAGCGCGAGCCGCGTGCGCCGGGAGCGCCGCTGCGGATCGGCTACGTCGGCTCGATCACGCCGCACAAGGGCCTGCACGTGCTGGTGCGGGCGCTGCGCCGCGTGCCGGGTGACGGCTGGCGGCTCGCGGTGCACGGTGCACTGGAGACGCACCCCGAGTACACGGCGCGGATCCGGCGCCTCGCCGGCACCGATTCACGCATCCGCTTCCACGGCTCCTTCGCGCCCGATGCACTGGGTGTCGTGCTGCGCTCGCTCGACGTCGTGGTCGTGCCGTCGCTCTGGTACGAGAACACGCCGTTCTCCATCCTCGAGGCGCTCGCCGCGGGCGTGCCGGTCGTGGCCTCCGACCTCGGCGGGATCAGCGAAGTGGTGGAGCACGGCGGCAACGGCTGGCTGTTTGCGGCGGGTGACCGCGCCGCGCTCACCGGGCGCCTCGCCGCGCTGGTCGCCGACCCCGCGCAGCTCGACGCGCTGCGACCCGCGCCGCTGCGTTCCCTCACCGCCAACGTCGACGACTTCGCGGCGATCTACCGCCGCCTCCTCGGCTCGCGTGCCGCCGTCCGATGACCCCTCCCGCGGTCACCGTCGTGCTGGTCAACTGGAACGGCGCCGAGTTCCTGCCGCCGTGCCTGCGCTCGATCGCGGCGCAGACCTACGCCGGCGCGGTGAACACGATCGTGGTCGACAACGGCTCGCACGACGGGTCGCTGGAGCTGCTGCGCCGCGACTTCCCCGAGGTGCGCGTCCTGGTCAACGACGTCAACAACTACGCGCGCGCCAACAACCGCGGCGTCGCCGCGGCGGACACGCCCTTCGTCCTGCAGCTCAACACCGACACCGAGCTGGAACCGGAGTGCATCGCGCGCCTCGTCGACCGGCTCGCGGCGCGGCCCGACGCCGCGGCGGCGATGCCGAAGATCCTCTACCCCGACGGCCGCCTCTACAGCACCGGGGTCCTGCAGCGCCCGGACCTGTACTGGGTCGACCGCGACGAGGGCGAACCCGACGACGGCCGCCGCGACCGCGAAGAAGACCTGTTCGGGGTCTCCGGTTGCTGTGCCCTGCACCGGCGCGAAGTCTGGCTCGCCGCGGGCGGCCTCGACGAGGCCTTCCACATGTACTACGAGGACGTCGAGTTCTCGCTGCGTCTGCGCGCGCGCGGCCATGCCCTGCTGTACGTGCCCGCGGCGCGCGTCCGCCACGTGGGGCACGGTTCGATCGCCAAGACCGCGCACGGCAAGGATGTCCTCGGCGAGCGCAACCGGCTGCTCGTGCTCGCGGCGCACTACCGCGACGCGTTCCCGCGCGAGTGTGTGCGCTCGCCGTGGTTCCAGTCCGCGCCGCCCGACGAACTGCGCGCGCTGCTGCCCGAGCTGGCCAGGCGCCTCGGCGTCGCTCCGGAAGCCGCGTGGAGCGAGCTGTGCGTCGCGTTGCGCGACGCGGTGCGCGAGTTCGCCGGCGAGCAGGACGCCGCGTACGGCACGCACCGCAACTACCCGCGCATCCTGGAAGAGCGCGAGCAGTGGATCGAGAAGCTGCTGCGCGAGGTCGCGCGGCTGCGCATCTACCGCTGGCCGTGGCGCCGGCTGAAGCCCGGCGAGCAGGCGTTCCTGCGCGCGCGCCGCGCACGCCGCGACGACGCGCAGAGCTGACGGCACCGCGCGGCAGCGGCTGCATCGCCGGCGCCGCGCACGTTCCGCGGCGCGTCCGACGCCGCGCGCTCGGGTACGCATTCGCTCCTTCGCACCGGGCGCGGCGGTGCCGCCTGCCGGCGCGCCGCTTGCTCCGGGCGCGGACGGGCCGATGATCCGCGCGCGATGGGCGCGCCGCATCCACCTCCGCGCACGCGCCGGCGCGTGTACGTCCGGGCCCTGACCCTGCTGAGGCTCCTGCTCGCCGGGGAGGCCATCGCGCGCCTGCTCGTACCCGAAGCGGCGCTCTCGCCGTACCAGCCGGTCTATCGCCCCGACCCCGTGGCCGGCTACACGCTGCAGCCGGGCTTCCGCGGGCACGCGTTCGGCACGCGGCTCGAGGCGAACTCGCTCGGTTTCCGCGGGCCGGAGTGGTCCAGGGCCAAGCCGCCGGGGACGGTGCGGATCGCGCTCATCGGCGACTCGCACGCCTTCGCGTTCGGCGTGCCGTTCGAGCACAGCGTGGGCGAAGTGCTCGCCCGCCGGCTGGAGTCCGCGACCGGGCGGCGCCACGAGGTGCTGAACTTCGCGCTGCCGGGGTTCAACAGCGCGCAGCAGCTCGCCGTCCTCCGGGCGCACGCGCTCGCGTACGCCCCGGACCTCGTGCTCGTGCTGCCGTGCAGCAACGACCACGAGCGGCCGCTGTGGGCCGACGAGGAGGGCTGGCTGCACTGGGCGCCGGCCGACGAGCTGCCCGCCGAGACGACGCGCGTCGACGGCGATCCGTTCATCCCGCCGCCGCGCCTCGCGCTGCTCGCGCACTGCCGCCTCTACATGTACGCGAAGCTCGTGTGGACGCGGCACCGGCGGGCCCGCGCGATCGCCGCGCAGACCGCCGCGACGCGCGAGGAACCGTGGCTGCCCCCGCTCCCCGCGTCGGCCGCGACCCCGTCGCACCTCGTCCCGGCCGTGGAGGAGCCGCTCGTCGCGATGGCGGACGAATGCCGCGCGCGCGCGATCCCGATCGTGTTCGCGCTGTTCAGTGCGCCGACCGGCTACCGCCTGCTCGCGCGCAACCTCGCCGAGCGCACCGGCGCGCCCGTCCTGGAGCTGCTCGCGCTGTTCCCCGAGGTGACGAGCTGGCACGACCTGCTCGTGCGCTTCGGCCTCGGCTGGGACTCGCACCTGAATGCGGAGGCACACGAACGCTGGGCGCACGCGCTCGCCGAGTTGATCACCGAGCGCGGGCTGCTGCGTTGACCCTCCGATCGCATCGCGCCGTCGCGCAGCGCGCGGACCGCGCGGCGCACGCTCGCGGGTGCTCGGGCCGGCGGTATAACCGCGGCCCGCATGAAGCTCGCGCTCGTCTCGCCCGTGCCGCCGCTGGCCACCGGGATCTCCGAGTACGCGGCCGAGCTCCTGCCCCACCTCGCCGCGGAAGCGGAGGTGCACGTCCTCACCGAGTCGCCCGCGGTGATCGACCGGTCGATCGCGGCGCGCTACCCGTGTCACCCCACGGCCGACCTGCCGGACCTGCTGCGCCGCGGCGTCGTGGACCTGCCCGTGTACCAGGTCGGCAACTCGCTGTTCCACGTGCACCAGCTCCGTCACGTCGTCGAGCAGCCCGGCGTGCTCGTGCTGCACGACCTCGTGCTGCACCACGTGCTCGCGGCGATGACGCTGGAGCTGGGCGACCTCGAAGGCTACCGCGCGCTGCTCGTCGAGAACTACGGCGACCGGGCCGCGCCGTGGGCGGAGCGGATCAAGGACTCGCGACGCGTCGGCCACGACCGCTACCGCCTGTACTGCCGCCTGCCGCTGTCCCGGCACCTCGCGCGCGCGAGCCGCGGCGTCGTGGTGCACAGCGAGTACGCGCGCCGCCGGCTCGCGCCGCACTGCCCCGGCGTGCCCATCGAGGTCATCCCGCACGGCGCGGAAGTACCCGATGTCGACCGCGCCGCGGCGCGCCATCGCCTCGGGCTCGCGCCCGACGACTACGCGATCGGCATCGTCGGCGGGCTGGCGAAGAACCGGCTCTACGAGGAAGCCCTGCGCGCCGCGGCGGCGGTCGTCGGGTCCGTGCCCGCGACCCGCGTGCTGCTCGCCGGCACGCCGAGCGAGGACGTGCAGCAGCTCCTCGACCGGCTCGGCCTGAAGGAGCGCGCGACCTTCCTCGGTCGCCCCGACTACCCGCGGTTCCTGGCCAACCTCGCCGCGCTCGACGCCGCGGTCGCGCTGCGCCACCCCACCGCCGGCGAGACGTCGGGGACCGGCATCCGCCTGATGTCGGTGGGCACGCCGTTCATCACCACCGACGTCGACGCGTTCGCCGAACTGCCGTCGGCGGCGTGCGTGAAGGTCCGCGTGCACCCTGGTCTGGTCGACGACGTCGCCGCCGCGCTGCGCCGCTGGCACGCCGACCCCGACGCGCGCCGCGCGGCCGGGCGCGCCGGCCGCGACCACGTGCGCGAGCACCACGACCTCCGCGCGTGCGCGCAAGCGCTGGTGGCGTTCGCCGAGCGGGTGCGCGCGCGCGTGCCGGCTGCCGTGCCGGCGCAGCGGCGCTGGCCCTCGGTCGAGGCGGTCGTCATCGCCTACAACGGCAAGGCGTTCATCGACGGCTGCCTGCGCTCGCTCGTCGAGCAGGACTACCCGAACCTCAAGGTCACGGTCGTCGACAACGCGTCGGCGGACGGCACCGCCGCGCACGTGCGCGAGCGCTTCCCCTCGATCGACGTCGTCGCCTCGCCGGAGAATCTCGGCTTCGCCGCCGGCAACAACCTGGCCTTCGCGCGCAGCACCGCGGACTACTTCGTGCTGCTCAACCAGGACGCGGTGGCGCGGCGCGACTGGGTGCGCCGGCTGGTCGAGGTCGCCGAGCGCGACCCGCGCATCGCCGCGGTGGCGAGCCGGATGCTGATGACCCGCAGCCCGACGATCCTCAACTCGACCGGGATCGTCCTCAACGAGGGCGGCTGGGCCTGGGACCGGCAGATCGGCGAACGCGACGACGATCCCGATCCGCGGCCGAGCGAAGTGTTCGGCGCGTGCGGCGGCGCCATGCTCCTGCGTCGCGCCGCGCTGCAGGAGGTCGGCGCCTTCGATCCGGCGTACTTCATGTACTTCGAGGACGTCGACCTGTGCTGGCGGCTGCGCCTGAGCGGCAAGCGGATCTGCTACGCGCCGCTCGCGGTCGTCGAGCACGACTACCACGGCGACCGGGGCGCGCCGGACCGCGCCATGCGCCGGCGCTACATGTGCGAGCGCAACCGGCTGCAGAACCTGATCAAGAACTGCGAGTGGCGCACGCTGCGCAAGGTGCTGCCGCGGGTGATCGCCCACGACCGCGGCCGGCTCGCCTGGCTGCGCGGCGCGATCCGGCGCGGCGAGAACCCCGAGATGCTGCGCCGCATCGAGGCGGTGATCCGCCGCGCCTGGCGCTGGAACCTCCTCCACCTCCCGGCCACCCTGTGGCGGCGGCGTGCGGTGCAGAAGCTGCGCCGCGTGCACGACGCCGACCTCGGCGGGCTGATCGCGAGCGGGGTGAACGAGGGCAGCCACGTCGGCGACCTCGACGCGATCCACGACGTGCACTCCGCGCGCGGCGCGCGCGCGATCGAGATGGGCCGCGCCGACGACGGCGTGCTCGGACCGGGCTGGCACCCCGCGGAGGGCGACCCCGCGGCCGGGGCGTACCGCTGGAGCAAGGCGCAGGCGTGGTTCTACCTGCAGCCCGCCCCGGACGACGACGTGCTCGTGCTGCGCGCCTCGTGTCCGCCGGTGCGCCAGCGGGTGTCGGTCGAGGCGCGCGGGATCACCCTCGGCGAGTTCGACGTCGAGGGCGAGGCGCGCGACATCGAGCTGGACCTGCCCGCGACGTTGCCGCGCGACGGCATCGTCGAGTTCTGCCTGCACAGCACCACGTTCCGGCCGGTCGACCGCGGCATGGGCGGCGACCAGCGCGCCCTCGGCATCGTCGTGTTCGGTATCCGGGTCGGGTGCCGGGCGAAGGTGCCGGCGCCCGCGTGAGCGCCGGCCCGCGGCTCACGAGCGGCGCGCGAGGTTGTCGATGACAGGGCAGCCGCACGCGCGGGCCCGCTACATTCCCGGGCCCGCCCGGCCGCCCCGGTCGCGCTCCACCGCCGCCATGCTGATCGAGAAGCTGACCTCCCGCCTTCCCTACGTGCGGACCCTCGTCGAGGAGCGCAACCGCCTGCGTTCCGAGTGCGAGCGCCTGACCAACCAGCTCGGCGCCGCCGCGTCGCTCTGGCTCCCGCCCGGCCACTTCTCCTCGCCGATCGCGTCGCTCGACGAGGTGCGCGCGCGTGAGCACCAGATCTTCGCGCCGCCGCCGCGCACGCTGCCGGGGATCGACCTCGACGAGGAAGGCCAGCTCCGCCTGTTCGACGAGTTCACGCGCTACTACGCCGAGATCCCGTGGGGCGCGGAGGCGCGCGACGGCCTGCGCTACTGGTTCGCCAACGACTGGTTCTCGTGGGGCGACGGGATCAGCCTCTACTGCATGCTGCGGCACCTGCGGCCGAAGCGGATCATCGAAGTCGGGTCCGGGTTCTCGTCTGCGGTCACGCTCGACACCAACGACCGGTTCCTCGGCGGCGCGGTGCAGTGCACCTTCATCGAGCCGTATCCCGACCGACTGCGCAGCCTGCTGCGCCAGGGCGACGCGCAGCGCGCGCGCATCCTGGAGATGCCGCTGCAGGACGTACCGCGCGAGGAGTTCGCGGCGCTCGAGGCGAACGACATCCTGTTCATCGACTCGAGCCACGTCGCGAAGGTGCACAGCGACGTCAATCTCGCGTTCTTCGAGATCCTGCCCCTCCTGCAGCCGGGGGTGTACGTC
>DATGPD010000341.1:0-3638 GCA_035305285.1 Planctomycetota bacterium | reverse complement strand
CGCTGCGCGGCGACCTGCGCGAGCTGGCGCAGTTCGCGGAGAACGTGTCGATCGCGCGCGCGACCAACGACCTCGGCGCCGCGTCGCTGCAGGACGCCTCGGCGACGATGCAGTCGGCGCGCGAGCTGCTCATGCGGGCGAGCAACGGGACGGTCGCGGACAACGACCTCGCCGGGCTCGGCCAGCAGGTCGGCCAGCTTCTCGAACAGCTCCTCGGGATCGCGAACACGAGCCGCGCGGGGCGCCACCTGTTCGCCGGCACCGCGACCGACGCGCCGCCGTTCCGGCTGGAGGAAGGACCGGGCGGCACGCGCATCCGCTACGCCGGCAACGGCGAGGTCGCGAAGCTCCGCGTCGCACCCGGGGTCGAAACCGAGTGGAGCGTGCCCGGCGACGCGATCTTCCTCCGCCGTCAGCGCGGGCCGACCGAGTTCCGCGGCGGCGGCACCGGGGCGCGGCCGAGCGGCGCGCTCGACAGCGGCGTCGGCTTCGGCGAACTGCGCGTCGGGTTCGCCGGACTGTCCGGTGCGCCGCCGCAGATCACCGCGGGGAACGGCACGACCGACGCGCTCGGCAGCCTCACGTGGTCGGTGTCCGGCGGCACGCTGAGCATCGGCGGCGGGCCGAGCGTGCCGATTCCCGCGACCAACCAGGACTTCACGACCGCCGACGGCCGGGTGATCAACCTGACGGTGAGCGGCACGCCGACGCCGGCGAGCGGCACCTTCGTGAGCCTCGCCTCGCTGTCGATCGATAGCGGCACGTCGACAACCACGGTCGACTTCAGCCGCGACGCGGTGCAGGTGTTCGACGCGCGCGACGGGACGGTGCTGCACGTCGACGTCACCCAGCTCGCGCGCGCCGGCACCGAGGCGGTGACCTACCACGGCACGTTCGACGCGTTCACCCTGCTGATCGAGCTGCGCGACACGCTGCTCGCCGCACCGTCGACCGACCCCGCGACCACCAGCGCGCGCCTGCAGGCCCTGCTCGCCGAGGTCGAGAGCGCGCACGGCGGCATCCTCGACGGGCTCGCCGCGTTCGGCGGGCGGAGCGAGCAGATGACCGCGCTGACCACCCGACTCGACAACCTGGAGCTGTCGGCGCGCGAATCGCTGTCCGACGCTGAAGACGCCGACCTCACCGAGTCGATCCTGAAGATGAACCAGCAGCAGCTCGTCTACCAGGCGAGCCTCGCGGTCAGCGCGCGCATCGTGCAGACCACCCTCCTCGACTACCTCACCTGACCATGACCGACGTCCGACCGTTGTCCACGCCTCCGGTCGTTCCGGTCCACGAGCCCGCGGCGGGTGCGCCGCCGAGCGCCGGGACGGCGACCTTCCGCCGCCTGCTGGAGACCCTCGAAGGCCTGGCCAAGGCGCCGCCGCCGCAGGTCGCCGACGCCGACGATCTGCAGCGCGCGCTGCGCCGGGCCGACGCCGACTACGCGCTCGCGAGCGAGCTGCGCCGGCGCCTCGAGGACGCGATCCGCCAGGGCCGATAGGACGGGAGGCAGCATGCCGGCGCACGCTCCAGGACTCCCGGTCACCTGGTACCGGCCGCAGCTCGATCCCGAACGCGTCCGCGAGGTCGAGCGGTGGCTCGCGCACGACGGCGTCGAGGTCGACCTGCACGCCGAGTACCCGCACGCGTTGCACGCCGAGGGCGCCGCCGAGGTCGCAGGCATCCACGCCGACGGCCGCCTGCTGTGTCACGCGCTGGTGCGCGAGGTGACGCTCGTGACGAGCGCGGGGCCGGCGGCGTACACGTTGGTCGGGTCGGTGGTCACCCACCCCGAGCACCGCGGCAACGGGCTCGCGACCTGCCTGCTGCAGAACATCATCGAGCGCGCCCGCCAGCGCGGTCAGGACGCGGTGTGCCTGTGGTCGGGCCGCTGGTCGTTCTACGAGCGGCTCGGCTTCGCGCCCGCGGGCGAGCAGGCCGAGCTGGTGCTCGGGCCCGCGCGCGGCACGCTGGCGCCGGGGATCCGGCCGGCGGAGGCGCGCGACGTCGTCGCGCTCTGGGAGCTGCACCGCACGAAGCCGCTGCGCGTCGACCGTTCGCTGGCCGACGTCGCGTTGCTCCTGTCGATCCCGAAGATGCGCGTCTTCGTGCTGGAGCGGCACGGCAGGGCGGCGGCCTACGCGTGCTTCGGCAAGGGCGCCGACTTCCCCGACTGGTGGCACGAGTTCGGCGGCACCGACGAGGACGTCGCGACGCTCGTGCGCGGCGCGATGGACGTGATGGGCGTGACCGAGGCGACCTTGCTGCTGCCGCCGTACCGGCCGGCGCTGCGCACGATGCTCAAGTCGATGATCGTCTCGGCGCGCGAGGGGGTGTGTGCGCTGCGCCACCCGCTGACCGACGCCGGCCGCGCCGCGTTCTTCATCGACGGGCTCGACTCGGTGTAGCGCGCGGCGCTGCACGCCCCGTGCGTCCGGGTCAGCATCGTCGGGATGCGCGGGGCGACCGACTCCGCGGCGCGCACCCGCGCGCGAGCCGCTCCGCCGCTCTCGGAGCGCTACCGGTCGCGCAGGACGCGCGCCTCGGCGAACACGCAGTGGTCGCCGAAGTCGAGGTTCTCGCCGAAGTCGACTTCCAGGATCAGCCGGCGCACGCCGGCCACCGGCAGCTCCACCTCTCTGGGCTGGTCGCTGCGGCGCACGCGCTCGACGGTGAGCAGGTTCCGGTCGTCGCCGAACACGCGCACCACCGCGTCGCCCATGTCGCCCGCGCGGTCGTCGATCCCGAGGACCGCCGCGAAGCGGTCGTAGCGCTCGTGCAGGTCGTAGACCAGGCGCGTGCGCGGCACGAGCACGAGCCCGCGCTCGTAGCGCTTGCCGCCGAGCACGAGCCCGGGGCCGCCGGGCGCGCGGTCCTTCAGCCACGGCCAGGTGCGCGACAGCGCCGGGGTCTGCTCGACCGACACCGGCTCCAGGTCGGAGAGGTAGACGAGGCGGTCGGAGCGGATCGACAGGCGCGCGACGTGCCGCCACGGCAGCTCGAGGTCGCAGCCCTCGTCGAGCCGCAGCAGGCAGCGGTCCGCCGCCGGATCGAGGGCGACGAGGCGGCCGAGGAACGTCGCGCCGGACGTGGCGTGCACCGTGACCCGCGCTCCCTCCTGCGGGTCCGGCGCGGCGCCGCTGCCGAACACGAGCCCGTACAGCCTGGACAGCGCCTGGGCCGGCTGCTCCTTGCCGTCGAACTCGACGACGACGGCGGGCTCCTCGCCGTCGGCGACGAAGCGCCGCACCGTGACGGTGAGCCGCACGAGCCCCAGCGCCGGGTCGCCGCGCCGCCAGGCGAACAGGAGGTCGCGGCCGCCCTCGCCTTGCAGAGCCTCGTCGAACACCCCCGCCTCCGGGTGCGGCGTGCTCGTGCGCAGCGCGCGCACCGTGCGCAGCGGCAGCTCGACCGGTCTGATGGCCGGCGGCACCTCGACCGACAGCGTCGTGCCGCGGTCGCCGCCGACGCCGCGCACGGTGCCATCCAGAACCTGACCGGACCACAGCACGACCGCGCCCACCGCGGGCCGCGCGAGCGGGACCGCGCCCGGGTGCACGACCTCGCGAATCTCTTCGAGCGGACGCGCGACCTCGCCTTCCCGAGTCACGACGACGAGGCGGCCCTCGGCGTCC
>DATGPD010000340.1:0-2024 GCA_035305285.1 Planctomycetota bacterium | reverse complement strand
CATTCCTTCCCAGCCGGGCTACGTCGGCCGCCCCGCCTACGCGTGCGGCGTGTTCCGGCGCTGGCGGGAATACACGGTCATGCGTATGCCGGTGCAGTGCGCCGGGCTCGACGCGGCGCCGTGGGAGGACCTCGGCCCGGCGCGGCACCCGGGCGTCTATCGCGGCCTGGCCACTGCGCTCGTCCTGCCCTGGAACGAGCGCTACACCGACGCGCACGTCGACGCGATCGCCGCGGCGCTGCGCTCTGCCCTGGGGGGCTGACCGTGGCCGACCCGCGCCCGCCCCTGCCGCTGCGCTTCGCCGTCGTGGGCGCCGGGGCGGTCGCGCGCGACTACGTGCGCGCGCTCGCCGACGTGCCGGAGATCCGGCTCGTCGCCGCGGTCGACGTCGACGAACGAGCACGCGCGTCGGCCGCCGACGCCTGGCAGGTGCCGGTGTTCGCGTCGGTGCGCGAAATGGTGGCAGCGGCCGAGCGTCCTCATGCGGCGCTGGTCGCCACGCCGCCCACCGCGCACGAGGAAGCGGCGCTGCAGCTGCTCGCCGCCGGCATCCACGTGCTGTGCGAGAAGCCGCTCGCGCCGTCGGTGTCGGTCGCCACCCGCATGCTCGCCGCGGCCGCGCGCAACGACTCGGTGCTGATGATGGCGTCCAAGTTCCGCTACGTGCCGGACGTCGTCGAGGCGCAGACGATGGTCAAGAGCGGGCTGCTCGGCGAGGTCGTCCTGTTCGAGAACTCGTTCTGCTCGCCGATCGACATGACCCGCCGCTGGAACGCGGACGCGAAGGTGAGCGGCGGCGGCGTGCTGATCGACAACGGCGCGCACGCGGTCGACATCGCGCGCTTCTTCCTCGGCCCGTTGATCCGCGTGTTCGCGCACTTCGCGCGCCGCGTGCAGGCGGTGGCGGTCGAGGACTCGGTGACCTTGCAGCTCGAGGCGAGCGGCGGCAGCACGGCGGTCATCCAGTTGTCGTGGTCGATCGACGTCGCGAACGACTGGTTCATCACCGTGTGCGGCTCGCGCGGGACCCTGCAGGTCGGATGGTCCGGCTCGCGCTACCGGCTGCACGGCCAGCGCGAGTGGACGGCGTTCGGCACGGGCTACGACAAGGTCGCGGCGTTCGCCCGCCAGCTCCGCGACTTCGCCTGGGCGGTCGCGCAGCCCGGGCACGAGCCGGCGGTCCGGCTCGAAGACGCGCTCGACTCGGTGCGCGTGATCGAGGCGGCCTACCGCGCCGCGCGGGTCGAGCGCTGGATCCCGGTGCAGGGCTACGGCGGCGACTTCACGTGACCTCGATCCACCCCACCGCCTGGATCGAAGATGGCGCGGTGATCGGCGCCGGCACCGCGGTGTGGGACCACGTGCACGTGCGCACCGGGGCGCGCATCGGGCGCGGCTGCATCGTCGGCGAGAAGACCTACGTCGCGCCGGGCGTGGTCGTCGGCGACCTGGTGAAGATCAACGCGTGCGTCTACCTGTGCACCGGCGTGGAGGTCGGCGACGGCGCGATGCTCGCCGCACACGTCGTCTTCACCAACGACCGCCGGCCGCGCGCGACCGACCCGGACGTCACCGCCCTGCTGTCGTCCGCGCCGGGGCCGCACACCGAGCGCACGCGCGTCGGTCGCGGCGCGACGATCGGCGCCAACGCGACGATCGGCCCCGGCGTGACGATCGGCGACTACGCGATGGTGGGGATGGGGGCGGTGGTCACCGACGACGTGCCGGCGCACGGCCTCGTGGTGGGCAACCCGGCCCGCCTGATCGGCCTCGTGGCGCGCGACGGGACGCCGGTGCTGCGGCTACACCCCGGCGAGAACCTGCCCGAGCGCGCGCGCATCGCATGCCCCGGCGACGGGTTCCTCGTCGTCGAAGGGGCGACCGTGCGGTGGGAGGGCGGCCCCGGAGCGCGCGAACCCGGGAGCTGACCGGCGGAAACGGGCACGTGATCGCCGCGCGTTCACCGGGTCGGAAAGCAACGCCCGCTCCGCTGCTGCGCGTCGCTCACGGCGTGAGCACGAGTT
>DATGPD010000339.1:0-2027 GCA_035305285.1 Planctomycetota bacterium | reverse complement strand
GGCAACGGTGTCGTACCACCGGTACGACAGGTCGTCGACGAGCAGACTCCGCCGGCACGCACACGACCTGTCCGCATCGTGCGCCAGGCGTTCCCCGGACGCCACGTCTCGACGCGAGTCCGCGACGCCAGCCCCCGGCGGCTGTCGGCCACATCGAACGCTCCGACCCCGCGCCGTCCGGCACCGGCGCCCTGGGACGCGCGGTCCGGAGCCGCGCACGCGTTGCGCGGCAATCGCTCGCCGGCTCCACCGCGTGGGCACGCCGCTTGTGGCTCCGCCGGCATGCAATCGCCACACGATCCGTGCCCGCTCGCCCCGGGCGCCGGAACGGAGCATCCGCTCCCGGCCGCGCCGCCCGCGACCGGCAGAGCGGGCGGCTCGCGCGCGCAGGACCGCCTGCTCGTCGCAGCGGTCGTCCTGTTCCTCGCCGCCTTCGTGCTCGCGTCGATGGTGCTCGGCGCGCCGCACGGCGCCGGCTGATCCTTCGCCCCTCAGCGGGCCTCTGCCGCGAGGGCGGCGAGCAGCGCGACGAGCGACAGCACGTCGAGCCGGTTGTGCTCGAACACGCGGTCGATCGGGCCGCACCCGTCGTCGATCCAACGCAGCCACGCGGCCGGCGCCTCCGCGCCGGGCAGGTCGTCCGGGCGATCGACGCCGAGGATCGCCGCTTCCACCGTGCGCAGGCGCGTGTCAGCCAGGCGGTGGCGCCAGACGCGACGTGCGAGGTGGTACAGGTCGAGGTGCGGCGTGCGCAGGATGTTGCTCTCGATCCGGTGCAGGGCCATGCGCGCGCCGAGCCGGTGACGGTCGAAGCTCTTGCCGACGAACGTGACCAGCGTCGGCCGCGCGGCGACGTGCGCGGCGACGTGCGCGAGCGCCGCCGGCTCCTCGGCGAACGCGCGCAGGAACACCTGTTCGAGCACCAGCGCGTCGTCCTCGAACCAGGCGACGCCGCACAGGAACACCACCGTCCCGGCGCCGCCGGAGAGCCCGGTCGTCTCGGTGTCGAGGAACAGGGCGCGGCGCACGTCGAACGACTCGAACGCGGCGTCGCGCGCGAGCGCTGCGAGCGTCGCGCGCGCCCGGTCGTCGAGCGCATGCGCGGCGCGCAGCGCGTGCGCCCCGTGCCGCGTGTCGAGCGCGTAGCGCAGCCGGCGCACGAAGCACCCGCCGTGCTCGTTATGCAGCTCGCCGCCGTCCGGCAGCGCGACTCTCTCCGGCGGTGCCATCCGCCGCAGCAGGCGGCGACGGAGGAACTCGGCGGCTTCCGAGGGCGGCATGCGCCCGCCCAGCGGCGGCGGCTCCTCGGCGACCTTGAACCTGCGCCGCAGCTTCTCGGCGAAGTCGGTCATCGCGGAGCGTCGGCGGCGACGCCGTGCAGCATGCCCTGCAGGAGGTCCTCGACCTTGCCCTTGCCGAGCCGGCCCTGGTCGATGCTCGGGCCGATGCACGAGGGGCAGCCGAGCCGGCAGGCGCAGCGACGCAGCACGGCGAGGCTCGCCTCCAGCACCTCGCGGTGCACGGTGAAGATGCGCTCGGACAGCCCGACGCCGTCGGGCACCTGGTCGTAGATGATGATCGCGGGCGCGCCGAAGTGGCCGTTCTTCAGCTCGCCCATCACCCGCACGTCGCCGGGATCGACGCGCACGAACAGCGGCACGAGACCCTGGATCAGCTCGGCGACCCCGCGCAGGGCGCCGGCCTCGGAACCCTTGTCGAGGCCGACGCGCGCGGCGAGGTCCGGGCCGATGACCAGCATGCAGGCCTCGGTCTCGAACTCCTCCGGCGGCAAGTGGATCTCGCCGATGCCGACGTTCTCGCGCGTGTAGAACTTGATCTTCTTGAACGCCGTCGCGACGGTCGCGACGTGCACCTCGCCGCGGTGCGCGGTGTACGCGGCGTGCTGTTGGCACTCGTCGAGCTGCAGGATGCGCACCTCGGTCTCGGTGTCGGCCTGCGTGTAGTAGTCGGCGTCGACGCGGCGCACGAACGCGCGGCGGTCCGCGTAGTCGAAGCGCTCGACCAGG
>DATGPD010000338.1:0-2243 GCA_035305285.1 Planctomycetota bacterium | reverse complement strand
CGACCTCGATGCGGGCGCCGACGGCCTCGTGGTCGGCGTGCCGCGCGAGTTCTTCCCGCCCGCGCTGGACCCGCGCATCGCGCGGCTGTGCCGCGACGCGGCGGACCGCCTCGCCGCGGCCGGCGCCGACGTGCGCGAGGTCTCGCTGCCGCACACGGAATACGCGATCCCGACCTACTACGTCATCGCGCCGGCGGAGGCGTCCAGCAACCTCGCGCGCTACGACGGCGTCCGCTACGGGCTGCGCGCGCCGCGAGCCGACTCCACGCTCGCGGTCTACGAGGCCACGCGCTCGATCGGCTTCGGCGCCGAAGCCAAGCGCCGCATCATGCTGGGCACCTACGCGCTCTCCGCGGGCTACTACGACGAGTACTACGGCACGGCGCAGCGCGTGCGCGGGCTCATCGCGCGCGACTTCCGCGAGGTCTTCGCCGCGGGCGTCGACGTGCTCCTCACACCGACCACGCCCTCCGTGGCGTTCCGGCTCGGCGAGAAGCTGGAGGACCCGTACCAGATGTACCTGGCGGACATCTTCACCGTCACCGCGAACCTTGCGGGCGTGCCGGCGCTGTCGCTGCCGATCGGCACGGTGGATGGCCTGCCCGTCGGCGGCCAGCTCATCGCCGACCGGTGGCAGGAGGGCGCAATGATCCGCGCCGCCGCCGCGCTCGAGCGCGCCCTCGCCGGATGAGCGCCATGCAGTGGGAGCCCGTCATCGGCCTCGAGGTCCACGTCCAGCTCGCGACCGCGACCAAGCTGTTCTGCGCGGACTCGGCCGAGTTCGGCGCGGCGCCGAACTCGCACGTGTGCCCGGTGTGTCTCGGGCTGCCCGGTGCGTTGCCGGTGGTGAACCGGCGCGCGGTGGAGCTGGGCGCGCGCGCCGCGCTCGGCCTGAACTGCGCGGTGCACGAGGTCAGCCGGTTCGCGCGCAAGAACTACTTCTATCCGGACCTGCCCAAGGGGTACCAGATCACGCAGTTCGATCAGCCGCTGGCGACGGACGGCTGGCTGGACGTCGAGGAGCGAGATGGTGCCGTGCAGCGCGTGCGGATCCGCCGCATCCACCTCGAGGAAGATGCGGGCAAGTCGCTGCACGACCGGCTGCCGGGCCGGACCGCGATCGACCTGAACCGGGCGGGTGTGCCGCTGATCGAGATCGTCACCGAGCCGGACCTGCGTTCGCCGGCCGGCGCAAGGGCGTGGCTCACGCAGCTCAAGCAGGTGCTCGAGTACCTCGAGGTCAGCGACTGCGACATGGAGAAGGGAAGTCTCCGCGTCGACGCCAACGTCTCGGTCCGGCCGGCGGGGTCCGCCGAGCTGGGGACCAAGACGGAGGTGAAGAACATGAACTCCTTCTCCGCCGTCGAGAAGGCGCTCGCGTTCGAGATCGCGCGGCAGACGGATCTGCTGGAGCGCGGCCGGACGGTGGTGCACGAGACCCTGCTCTGGGACGCGGCGCGCGGGGAAGCACGCCCCATGCGCTCGAAGGAAGAGAGCCACGACTACCGCTACTTCACCGACCCGGACCTCCCCGCGCTCGTCGTCGACCGCGCCGAGATCGAGCGCATCCGTGCCGCACTCCCGGAACTGCCCGCGGCACGCGCCCGCCGCTTCCGCGACCAGTACGGCCTGCCGGCGTACGACGCCGGCGTCCTCACCGCGACGCGCGAGCTGGCCGACTACTACGAGGCCGTCGCGGCACGGGCCGGGGACGCGAAAGCGGCCAGCAACTGGGTGATGACCGAGGTCCTGGGCTGGCTGAACCAGCAGCAGTGCGCGCTCTCCGAGCTGCGCGTGCCGCCGGAGCGGCTCGCGGACCTGATCCGCATCGTGGCGCAGGGCACGATCTCGGCGACCATGGGGCGGAGGGTCTTTGCGCGCATGGCGGAGACGGGCCGCGCGGCGGCAGACATCGTCGAAGCCGAGGGCCTGGCGCAGGTGAGCGACGAGGCGCAGCTCGAGCAGTGGGCGGATGAGGTCCTCGCGGCCTACCCCGCGGAGCTCGAACGCTACCGCTCGGGCGAGGCCCGCCTGTTCGGCTTCTTCATGGGCGAGCTGATGAAGAGGTCGCGGGGCAGGGCGGATCCCAAGCGCGCGTCGGCCATCCTGCGCGCCCGCCTCGCCGCGCAGTAGGTCCCGCCGCTCCGCGCGGCGCGCTCAGTCGTTCGGCGTGGTCAGCGTGGCGTTGCTGCGTTCCCAGTAATCCAGGCCGAGCGACGGCAGCGGGAAGAAGTCGTCGGCCA
>DATGPD010000337.1:0-7377 GCA_035305285.1 Planctomycetota bacterium | reverse complement strand
GCGGCGTTCTTCGCGTTCCTCTCCGGACTCGACGGTGCGGCGCTGCTGAGCGGCGAGGTCGACGTCGCCGGGCGGGCGGACCCCGCGTCGTTGCTGCGGCCACTGGCCGAAGCCGTGCGCCTCGATCCCGGATTCGGCATTGCGCTGCGCGTGTGGCACGTCGCGACCACGTCGGCGTGCGCCCGCGGCCGGCTGAGCAAGGGCGACCTCGCGCGTCTGGCGGACGAGTGCCTGCACGCGCTGCCGCGCGACGGCGAGGCGTGCGTGGTCATCGCCGAGCAGCTCTCCGCGGAAGGCGACGACGAGCGCGCGACCGCCTGGCTGCGGCATGCGGTGCGCCTCGACCCCCCGCCGGCGCGCGGGCTGGAGAGCCTCGGCATCGTCCTCGCCAACCGCGGCGAGACCGCCGCGGCGCGCGAGCTGTGGCGCGCCGGGCTCGAACAGGACGGCCATCCCGACTTCTTCGCCCACCTCGCGCGCCTCGAGTTCGCGTGCGGCGAGGACGACGAGGCGTGGGCCAAGATCGTCGTCGGCCTGCGCCGTCTGCGCGAGCGTGCGACGCGGCGCGACGAATGGGGCGACGACGGGCGCGGGGCCGGCGTGCTGCTCGCCTACCTGCTGGAGCATCTCGTCGATCGCAAGCCGCCCGCGGCGGTGGGCGAGGCGGTGCGCAGTCTGGCCGACGTGCTGCCCTGGGCCGAGGATCGGATCGACCTCGGCGCCTGCCTCGCCGCGCTCGGCGCCGCGCGCGAAGCGCGCGCCGAGCTGACCGCCGGGCTCGCCGGCGAACTGCCCGCCGACGTGCGCGACCGCGGCGTGCGCGTCTTGCTTCGCCTGAAGGTGCGCAACTTCGAGGCCCGCTTCGCCCGGGCGGTCGACGCCGTGCTGCGCCGGCGCAACCTGCGCAAGGCGCTCGCCGAGCTGGACCGGATCCGCGCGATCGAGCCGCGTTTCTGGCTCGCGACCTTCTACGCGGGGGTTGCGCACCGTCGGCTCGGCGCGGAGGAGACCGCGCTCGACCTGATGGCCGAGGTGCTGCGCCAACGCCCGGGCCAGCCCGACGCCCTCACCGAGATGGCCGAACTGTTCGACCGGCGCGGCAATCCCAAGCGCGCGCTGGAGTGCATCGAGGACGCTCTGGTCCAGCGACCCGCGGACGCGGCGCTCCTCGGCCGGCGCGCGCTCTACCAGCACCACCTCGGGCGCAGCGGTCCGGCGCGCGAGAGCCTGCGCGCCGCGCTGACCTCCGGACGCAGCAGTCCGGAGCTGGAAGAGATCCGCCGCCAGATCCTGTCTTGACGGGCGCGATGCGGGGTTTGGCGAGCGCGCGGCGCCGGCAGAGGAAGCCGATCGAGGGGACGATCGGTCGCGTGCCCGCCGCGGACTGACCGTTCGCCGTCAGCGTCATGTCGAGCGGTCCGGTCGGGAGCAGCCGTCACGATGCGCCCCCCGGTGCGGTCGCTCGGCCGTTCTGGCGCCGCATCGCCTGGCCGGCGATCGCGCTCGCCGCCCTGCTCCGCCTGCACGGCGCCGGCGCGCTCCCGTTGTCCGGCGACGAGGCGTACCACTGGGAATGGTCGCGCCACCTCGCGGGCGCGTACTACGACCACCCGGGGATGACCGCGTGGTTGATCGCGCTCGCCACCGCGTGCCTGCCGGACGCCGGCGAGGTGGCGGTCCGCCTGCCGGCGATGCTGTCGATGCTGCTCGCCGCCGCACTCGCGCACGGCTTCGCGCGTGACGTCGCGCGCGCGCGCGGTGTGGAGGCCGGCGCGGCCGCCGAAGCCGGCTGTCTCGCCGCCGCGCTCGTGTTCTTCGTCCCGCTGCCCGCGGCGCTCTCGGTCTACATGAGCACCGATCCACCGTTGATCCCGCTGTGGCTCGGCGCGAGCTGGGCGCTGTTCGCCGCGTTGCAGCGCGGCTCGACCGGCGCGTGGCTCGCGTGCGGGCTGAGCCTCGGGCTCGCGGCGTCGACCAAGCTGATCAGCCTGCAGCTCGTGGCCACGATCGGTGCGTTCCTGGTCGCGACGCGCGCCGGGCGCGCCTGGCTGCGTCGTCCGCAGCCCTGGCTCGCGCTCGGCGTCGCGCTCGTCGCCGCGACGCCGATGCTCGTCTGGAACGCGACCCACGACTGGCTGACGTTCCGCTTCAACTTCGACATCCGGCAGCGGGCCCAGCACGCCTCGCCCTGGCATCCGGTCGTGTTCGTCGCCGGCCAGCTCGCCTGCCTGACCCCGGGGTTCGCGGTGCTCGCGGTGCTCGCCTGCCTGCGCCGGCGACTCGCCGCACCGCTGGCAAAGGCCGCGATGCTGTGTGTGCTGGTGCCGCTCGCCGGCTTCGCCCTGGTCAGCCTGCGGCGCGAAGTGGGCGCGCACTGGACTGCCGCGCCGTGGACGGGCGCACTCGTCCTCCTCGCCGTGGCGTTCGCGCTGCGCGACCCGTGGACCGGGCGGCGCTGGGCGCGCGTCGCATGGCGCGGGTCATGGGCGCTGAGCCTCGTCGTGCTCGCCGCCGCACACGCGTTCGCCGCGGCGCCGCACGCCTTCGCGCGCCTCGAGGTCGCCGGCGGCCAGCCGCGCCGCGTGCTGCGCAACCTGTTCGGCTGGCCCGAGGTCGGCCGGGCCGTCGCGGCCGCGTGTGCAGCGCTGCGCGCCGAGCCGGATTCGCAGGGCGTGTTCGTGGCTGCGGGCCAGTACGGCACCGCCGCGGCGATCGCCTTCTACACGCCCGGCCGGCCGCAGGTGGCACTGTGGGGCGCGCTGCGCAACCACGGACGGAGCTACGCGCAGTGGGACGACTGGGCCGCGCTGCGTGGGCGCGACGCGGTGTTCGTCAGCAAGCGTCCGCTCGCCGACTGGGAAGTGCGCCTCCTGCAGGAGCGCTTCGCGGTGGTGGGGCCGGTCGAGCGCATCCCGATCACGGTCGGCGGCGAGGAAGGCAACGCGTTCTACCTCGTGCGCTGCCGGCGGTTCGATGGCCGGCCGCCGTTCGACCCGGTGTGACGCGCGGGGTCACTTGGCCGGCGCGGCGGCGGCGGCGACGTCCTGGGGCGAGCCGAGCACCCAGTCCATCTTCTCGCGCGTGAGCCACTCGTAGATGGCCGCGATCGGCGTGCACAGGCCCATGTGCGGGATGACCACCGGGTTGCCCTTGCCGTGCGTGTAGATCTTCGAGAAGACCCCGATCAGCTCGCGCGTCTCGGCCAGGTAGATCCCGCCGCCCGAGTTCCCGAAGTAGGTCGGCGCGTTGATCATCCAGTAGTTCGTGCCGTTCAGCTCGTTGCGCAGGCTGCTGATCGCGCCCTGCGTCGGGATCGGGTCGTTGCCCAGCGGACAGCCGACCGCGTAGATCGGATCCCACACCGCCACCGTGCAGATGCGCTCGCGCGGCAGGACGCTGGCGAGGTGCGGCCAGCGCTGGCTGCTGCGCAGCTTCAGGAGCGCGGCGTCGATCTTGACCTCGTGCAGGATCATGTCGGCGCGCACGTCGTGGCGTTGCTCGCCGCACCAGATCGTGGTCTGCACGCCCTCGGTCTTCGCCGACGGCGTGTCCGCCAGGATGTTGCGCACGACGTGGTACGACGTGAGCACGTAGGTCTCGATCTGGCCGCTCGCCGGGTTCTCGGCGGACCAGATGAGCGTCCCGGAACCGACCGTGTCGCTGCCGTTGAGCTGCACGGTGGGGGCCAGCATCGTCCGGCTCAGCCGGTCGTGGTCGGGCGTCACCTGCTCCGCGACCCGGCTCAGTTCGCTGCGCGTCTGCTCGATCGTCGTCTGCGCGCGGCGGGTGCTGGTGCGCAGTTCGTCGACGTAGGTGTCGATCAGCGACTGCGTACGGTGCACGTCGCGCAGGATCTCCTGCCGGAAGCGGCTGTACTCGTCGCGGTCGCGCTGCAGCGCGGCGCGCAGCTCGCCGGCGTCCGCGCTCTGCTGGCTCGCCTCGGCGATGCGCACCTCGAGGTCGGCGAGCTTGCGTTCGAGCGCGGAGAGCAGCTCCACGCGGCGCGCCTCGTCCGCGTCGGCCTTCGCGCTCAGTTCGCGGCGGACGAGATGGTCGAGGTCGGCGACCCGTCCGGCGTCATGGCGCAGGCGGGCCACCTGGTGGTGCAGCGAGAACAACAGCACCCCCACGGCAGAGCCCGCGAGGATCTCGAGCAGCGTGCGCTTCATCTGGTTGCGGAATCGCGGAGTCGCTCGACCCCCTGCCTGCCGCGCCAGACTTTCGGCCGCCGTGCACGGTCGGGTAAACGGAATTCCAACTGCCGCGTTGGCAAGGAGTTGCGGCTTCCGCCCGATCTCAGTCCGGGCCTGCGGTCAACCGGACGGTGAGGATTCGATCACCCTGGCGCAGCGCGGCGATGGTCGCCATGCCGTCGACGATCCGGCCCACGACCGTGCAGCGCATCCCCGCGTCGAGCGGCGTGCGCGCCACGAACAGGTCGACGGCGTCGAGGTCGGGTAGCGGCAGGGGCACGAAGCCGACGAGTCCCGGTTCGCTCGGGTCGACGATGCCGGGCTCGATGCGCTGCACGAACGGCGCCGGGGGACGCAGAACCGACAGCCGGCCGAACTGCACGCGCTCGTCGTCGGCGGCGACGACCTCGACCGGCCATCCTTCCTGGGTGCGCGCCCGCTGGAGCAGGCGCACGACGTGCGCCGGCGCGGCCTCGGGGAACAGGCGGATCGTGAAGCTCCCCGCGGTGGTCTCGCACTCGATGCGCGGCGGCGCGCGGAGCCAGCGCCAGTCGAAGTCCGCGCGCAGGTCGATCGGCGGCGGCGCGGGCCAGGCCGGCGCGTCCGCGCCGCGCGCCGCCGGATCGGCGACCGCCGCGAGCAGCGCGCGGGTCGCGTCGTCCTCGTCGTCGCCGAGCATGCGTGCGGCGCGCAGCGCGAGGGCGCGCACGAGCGGATCGCCCCGGTCGCCGAGCGCGAGGGCGAACAGCCGCGCGACGATCGGCCCGTGCAGCGGCGGCCGCAGGCCGTCGGCCAGGGCCGCGAGCAGATCGGGGGCGCCCTGCGCCAGCCCGGCGAGCGGGGAGGACCCGGCGCGCGCCAGCGCGAGCAGGGTCTCCGCCGCGACGCGAACCTGGCGGTCGTACAGCGCCGAGAGCGCGAGCTGATGCACTTCGCCGTGCAGCGCCGGCAGGCAGGCGAGCCCGCGGCCGGCGCCGGCGCGCACCAGCGGGTCGGGGCTGGTGAGTGCATGGCGCAGAGCGCGCAGCGCGCCGGTGCCGGCGAGCCGCGCGAACCCCTCGAGGCAGGCCGCGCGCACGCGCGCGTCGCCGGCGACCGCGGCGCCTTCGAGGGTGGATCGGAGGCCGTCGCGGGCGACGCGGTCGTCGACCAGCGCGAGCGCTGCGGTGACGAGCGCGGGCATCGCCGCGGGCGCGCGCGCTGCGACGATCGCGTCGAGCAGCGCGCGCTGGTCGGCGGCCGCGCCGGCCGGATCCGGGTTCGCGCTCGCGACGAGCGCGGCCGCCGCTGCCGCCGCGACCGGCGCGTCGTTCCCCGCCACCGCGCGACGCAGGCACGCGGCGAGGGCCGGGTGCGGCGGTGCGCTGCTGCCGGCCGAGGCGAGCGTGTCCGCGAGCGCACGCAGGGCGGCGGCCAGCAGGTCGTGGTCGCCCCGCGCGAGCACGGCGTCGACGATCAGGTCTTCGAGGCGGGGGCACGCCGCCGGCGCGCGCAGCGTGCCGAGCGCCGCGACGATCCGCAGCCGGGCAGCGGGGTCGGACTCGATCGCGAGCGCGCCGAGCAGGGTGTCGGCCATCCGCGGATCCGGCGGCCTCCGGCTCGCGGCCGCGCGCGCCGCGAGCGCGGCGGCGGCCGCGGCGCGGACCGAAGCGTCGGCGTCGCCGAGCGCGAGGGCGAGTACCGCGTCGCACCACGGCGCCGCGGCGTCCGCGCGGGCCAGCGCCAGCGCCGCCGTCCGCCGGACGACCGGCTCGTCGTCCGCCAGGACCGCCTCGCACAGTTCGCGCATCCCGCGGCCCAGCTCGCACAGTCCGAGCGCCGCATGGGCGCGCACGGCGGGCGACGGGTCGTGCGCAAGGAGCTCGGCCAGCGCCGGGAAGGCCGCGTCGTCGCCGGTCAGTCCGGCGGCGCGCGCCGCGAACGCACGCACCCGGTCGGCCGGATGGCGCAGGTAGCGGCGCACCGGGCCGTGCGCGGGGTCTCGGCGTTCCTGCGCGGCGAGGATCTCGGTCAGAACCTCGGTGTGCAGCGGCGTGGTGCTCGTGCACCCGGCGAACGTGCCGGCCAGGACGGCGAGACCCAGCAGGACCGCGGGAGACGAGGGCACGGCGAGACGATAGCGCGCAGGCTCGATCCGGCGTCGCCCGCCGGCGGCAGGGGGCGTCGACGCACACGTGCATCGCGCGGTGTGCGCGAGCGGCGCGATCGATCCCGGGCGCAGGCGCCTCGGCGGTTACACTCGCCCCCTTCCCATGGCACTCGCCACCATTCCGGAGGTCCTCGACGATCTTCGTGCCGGGCGGCCGATCATCCTGGTCGACGATCCCGGTCGGGAGAACGAGGGCGACCTCTGCTTTGCCGCGCAGTTCGCGACGCCCGAGCTGGTCAACTTCGTCACCAAGGCGCGCGGCCTCCTGTGCCTCGCGCTCGACGGCAGCATCTGCGACCGGTTGGAACTGGGACCGCAGACCCCGGTCAACGAGACCAAGCTCGGCACCGCGTTCACGGTCACCATCGGTGCGCGGCACGGCGTCACGACCGGGATCTCGGTCGCCGACCGCGCCGCCACGATCCTCGCCGCGGTGCGCGAGGACGCGCAGCCGCGCGATCTGGTCCGCCCCGGTCACGTGCAGCCGCTGCGGGCGCGTGACGGCGGCGTGCTCGTGCGCGCCGGGCACACCGAGGGCATCGTCGACCTCTGCCGCCTGGCGGGCCTGCGCCCGGCCGGCGTGCTGTGCGAGATCCTGCGCGAGGACGGCAGTCTCGCACGCATGCCCGATCTGCTGGCGTTCGGCGAGCAGCACGGCATCAAGGTCGTGACGATCGCCGACATCGTCGAGTACCGACGGCGACGCGAGCGGCTCATCGACCTCGTCGCTGCGGCGCGCATGCCGACCCGCTACGGCAACTTCGAGAGCTTCACCTACGTGAGCCGCGTCGACGGCCGCGCGCACGTCGCGCTCACCGTCGGGATCGCGCCGCCCGGTGAGGGCGGGCGCTTCCCGCCGATCGAGGACCCGGTGCTCGTGCGGGTGCACAGCCAGTGCCTGACCGGCGACGTGTTCGGGTCGCTGCGTTGCGACTGTGGCGAACAGCTCGCGCGCGCGATGCACGCGATCCAGCAGGAGGGCTTCGGCGTCCTGCTCTACATCAGCCAGGAAGGCCGCGGCATCGGTCTCGCGCA
>DATGPD010000336.1:0-6392 GCA_035305285.1 Planctomycetota bacterium | reverse complement strand
ATCTCCTCGTCGAGGTCGACGCCGGACACCTGTGCGCGCTGCGCCTCGAGCGCGGCGAGCAGGTCGTCCTGCGCCGCGGCGGTCGCCTCCGCGGCCGAAGCCGAGAAGCCGACTTCGCCGACGACGTCGGCCCAGAAGTCCTCGAAGTTCGCCGTGCCGAGACCGTCCAGGCGCAGGGAGCGCAGCGCGAGCAAACGGTCCAGGTTGCCGGCGTCGCCCGCGGCGCCGCTCGTTCCAGCGGCGAGCAGCTCGGGGTCGGCGGCGATCGCGTCGTTGACCGCGAGCGTCGCGGCGTCGCTGCCGACGAACAGCGTGTTCATCCCGATCGCGGCGAGCAGGTCGGTCGTGTCCGGGTCGTGCAGCGCGTCCAGCGTGAACACGTCGCCGTTGGCCGCGCTCACCCGCCCGCCGCCGAACGACACCGTGATGCCGTCCATCACCGCGAGCGGCTTGCCCGGCTCGTACACGCCCGCGCCGACCGCGAGCGTCGCCAGGCGGTTGCCGCGCTCGTCGAACACGCCGATGGTGAGGCCGGGCGTGGCCCCGATCTCGCCGTCGCCGTCCGGCCGGAACACCAGCCGACGGTTGTCGCTGCCGGTGTAGGTGCCGGCGACTTCGATCGCGACCGCGTTCGCCTGCCCGGTCGCGGTCGTCCCCACCGGGAGGCCGATCGCGGCGAGCGGCCCGCCGGCGCCGTCGGTCAGCGACAGCGTCGCTCCGGCGCCCGAGGTGTCCGAGCGCAGCACGAGCCGGCCGCCGACCTCGCGCGCCGTGGCGGTGCCCGCGAGCTGCGCGTTGATCGCCGCCGCGAGCTCGGCCGCGGTCGCCGCGCCCGGGTTGCGGAAGTCGCTCGCGGTCAGGTTGACGGTGTGCGGCGTGCCGTCGACGTGCACCGTGAACGACGCCGGGACGGTGAGCGCGAACGGCCCCGGGCCGGCGCTCGCGAGGCTCGGCGCGGCGCCGCCGAACGAGCCGAACGAGTCCGGCGACGGGTCGAGGCGGCTGCCGAAGTCGAAGCCGTAGCCCGCGTCCGCCGAGATCTGCAGCCGACCGGTCGGGTCGACCGAGGCGGACAGGTGCTCGATCCCGTCGATCGCCGCGGCGAGGTCGCGCAGCGACATCGTCTCCGGGTCGACCTGCAGGCGGGTGCGCTCGAGGTCGCCGGTCCTCCGGTTCTGCACCGTGATCCACAGCTCGCCGCGGTGGACGTCGAACGGGAAGCCGGACTGCGCGAGCAGCTCGTCGCCGCGCTGGCCATCGCCATCGCCGTCGACCGCGCCGTAGTACGAGGTCAGGCTCTGGAACGGCCCCGAGCGCGGCACGCCGGTGGTCTGCACCCGGTTGAACTGCAGTGCCAGCTCGCGCGCGAGCCGGTCGGCGTCGCCGAGGAGCTGCGGGATGTGCTGTGCCTCGTGGCGCAGCAGGGCGCCGATGCGGCCGCCGGTGATGGCGACCGACTGGACCGACGCGCCGGCGTGGACCACGGTGCGTTCGTCCGCCAGCGCGACGCGCAGGGGCGTGGTCGTCGTCCCGCTGACCAGCAGGTGGCCGCCGGCGATCAGGTCGAGGTTGCCGTTGCCGCGCTCGATCGCGCGCGTGTCGAGCAGCTTGCTGATCTCCTTCACGTGCTGCTCGCGCGCGTCGCGCAGGTCGTTGGCCGAGCGTCCGCCCGCCTCGAGCGAGGTGATCTCGCGGTTGAGCGCGGCGATCGCCTGGGCGTGCTCGTTGACCTGCTGCACGAGCCCGCGCACCTCGCCGAACACCGCGGCGCGGGTGTCGCCGAGCCGGGCCGCGAGCAGGTTGAACGCCTGCGCCAGCGCGGTCGCGCCCTGCACGACGCCGCCGCGCAGCGCGCGGTCCGAGGGTTCGGTCTTCAGCCGGTCGATGCGCGCGAACAGGTCGCCGAGCGCGGAGCTGATCCCGGCGTCGGGTTCCGCGAGCACGCCCTGGATCTCCTGCCAGGCGCGATGCTCGAAGCTGGCCCCGCCGGCCAGCCCGAGCTGCGTCCGCAGCCGCCGTTCGATCCCCTCGTCGAACAGGCGGTGGATGTCGTCGACCTGCACGCCGCTGCCGACCTGGAAGCGGCCGATCGTGAACGGCAGGGACGCCGACTGCAGCACGCGCTGGCGCGAGTAGCCCTCGGTGTTGGCGTTCGCGATGTTGTGCCCGGCGGTCTGGATCGCGAGCCGGGCCGCGGTGAGCGCCTTGAGGCCGGCGCCGAGTCCGAATCCGTAGGTCATGTCCTTCCCCTCCCGCTGGTCCTACACCGTCCCGCGCAGCAGGCTGCCGCTGCGGTCGGGCGTCCCGACCGCGCGCGCGTGGCGGTCGTAGCGCTGGCCATCCGGCGTGCCGCCGCGCAGCGCCTGCCACAGACCTTCCTGCGCCCGCCGGGTCGCGTCCAGGAGGCGCTGGCCGACGGCGCTCTCCACGCGCAGCGCGAGCAGCGCGGCGCGCGCTGTGGTCGCGGCGGCGTCGAGCTCCTCCGCGACCGCACCCGGCAGGCGCGCGCACAGCGCCGGGACGCGCACCGAGTCCGGCGCGCCGAGTGCCGCGCACAGCGCCGCGCGGCACGCGACGACCTCGCGTTCGGCAGCGTGCAGCCGGTCCGCCTCGGCGGCGTGCGTCTCGTGCAGCGCGGCGAGCGCGACGGCGTCGGCGCCGACGAACGCGCGGCGCTGGCCGTGCAGGGCGGCGCGCAGCGCGTCGGCCCGTTCGGTGAGGCGATGCAGCGCGGCGGCCAGCGCGCGCGCGAGCGCGTCGTGCTCAGGCATCGCCGGCCTCCTTCGCGGCGTGGCGCACCAGTTCACGCTCGATCACCGGGGCGAGCCCGATCCCGCCGCCGTGCGCGAGGTGCTCGGCCATGCAGCGGTCGAACCAGGCGGCGTAGGTGTCGGAGCCGCTGCCGGAGCCGAACATCCCGTCGCCGCCGGCCGGGGAGGTCGACGTGCGCATGGCGGCCACCATCTGCTGGACGAAGAGCTGCTCGAACTGCATCGCGACCTCGCGCGCGCGGGCGGCCGGCGGTTCCGCCGACCGGTCCGGGGCGGACGCGGCGATCGACGTGGTGGTGATCGGGTTCATGGCTCCTCCTTCGCGCCTTCAGTTCACCTTCAACTCGGCCTGCAGGTAGCCGTGCTCGGCCAGCTTCTGGAACACGACGACGAGCTGGCGCGGCGACAGCTCGAGCGCCTTCAGGTTCTCCAGCAGCTCCGCGACCGTGGCGCCGCCGCGCAGCGGCTTCAGCTCGGTGCGCCCGGTGGTGATGTCGATCTGCGTGCGCGGCACGATCGCGGTGACGCCGCGGTTGATGCCGGGCAGCGGCTGCACGACCTCGTCCTCGGTGGCGACCGAGATGGTGAGGTCCTCCAGGGTCACCGTGCACGGGCTGATCATCACGCCCTCGCCCGCGAGCACGAGCCCGGTCGACTCGTCGACCACGACGGTCGCCGGGTTGTGCACGCGCACCTGCAGGTCGGCGATCCTGGTCAGGACCTCGAGGGCGAACGCCTCGGTGCGCTGCTGCGCCGGCAGCTCGATGCGCACGAGCCCGCGGTCGATCGCGCGGCTGCGGCAGCCGAGTTCCCTGGTCGCCGCGTCGACCGCCGCGGCGATCGCCACCGCGGTCTGCTCGTTCGGGTTGATGAGCTGCAGCTCCAGATGGCCGGCGGGCGACAGGAACGAGCTGCGCAGCTCCTCGACCACGCGCGCGCCCTTGGCGATGTGGCCTACGGTGGTGTGGTTGCGCGTGACCTTCGCGGTCGCGCCGCTCGCGCTGAAGCCGCCGACGATCACCCGCCCCGACGCGAGCGCGTAGACCTTCCCGTCGATCCCGCGCAGCTCGGTCTGGATCAGGGTCCCGCCGAACAGCGAGGTCGCGTCGCCGATCCCGCTGACCGTGACGTCGAGGAGCATGCCCTCGTGCGAGAACGCCGGCAGTTCGGCGGTGACGTGCACGAGCGAGGCGGCGCCCGCGACCAGGTCGGACGTCTTGATGTTGAGGTTGTGCGAGCGGACGAAGTTCTGCAGCGCGGTGCGCGAGACGACATCACCGGCGCCGGTGCCGTTGAGGCCGACGACCAGGCCGACGCCTTCGAGCACGTTCGGCTGGCTGTTGTGCAGGCGCGTGATCTGCTGCAGGCGCACGGTCACCGTCGTCGGCCCGGTCGGGGCGGGCGCCGGGGCCTGCTGGCCCGGAAGGAAGGTGCCGAGGAGGGCGGCGACGGCGGCGCGGCAGACGCGGGAACGTGGAGCGGTCGCGGACATCGGTCAGAACGGCCAGAGCGCCCAGAACATGGTCTCGAACAAGGTGCCCACCGGCCCCTTCGTGGTCGTGCGCGTGCTCGCGCCCTCGCCTTGCACGCTGATCCGCGCGTCGGCGACGTCCTGCGACGCAACGGTGTTCTGCTGGCTCACGTCCAGCGGGCGCACGACGCCGCTGATGCGCAGGGTCTTGATCTCGTCGTCGACCTGCACCTGACGCGCGCCGGCGACCACCAGGTTGCCGTTCGGCAGCACGTCGATCACCAGCACCGCGAAGCGCGCCTGCACGACCGAGTCGCGCTGCTGCTTGCTCTCGCCGGTCATCTCGCGCTCGCTGCGCGCGTCGAACTTCGGCAGGACGTTGGTCTTGAACGTGTCGCTGCTCAGCGTGTAGGCCTCGAGCCGCGCGGCGAGCGAGGTGTCGGTCTTGCGCTCGGTCTTGTCGTTGTTCGCGACCTTGTGGCTCTCGCTGACCAGGATGGTCAGGATGTCGCCGACTGCCATCGCGCGGTGGTCGGCGATCGGGCTGCGCGGCGCGGCGGCGCGCCGGTAGAGGTTCTGCGCCGGGAGCACGGCGACGCCGAGCGCGCACGCGACGAGGAAGGCGCGGGCGTTCATCGCGCACCTCCCGCGAGCGGCGCGCTGCCGTGCGCTTGCGCGGCGAGCCCGGGCAGCATGCCGCCGACGACGACGATGCCGTTGCCGTGCGCGATGCCCTGCAGCATCTTGCCCGACGAAGTGACCACGTCGACGCGGCCGCCGGCCGGCGCGCTGCCGAGCGCGATGCCGCGGCAGGTGACCTGCACCGCGCCGCGCCCGAGGACGACGACCACCGGGTCCTTGGGCCGGACGACCGCAGGTGCCGCGAGGTCGGACAGACGCAGGATCTGCCCGCGGCGCAGGTCGCGCGCGGCGACCATGCCCTGCACGCTGGCGAGGTCGGCGACGTGCAGGGTCTCGGCGCCGGGCGCCAGCTCGATCCGGCGCGCCTCCAGCACGTGCGCGCCGAGCGGGGTCTCGCGCCGCACCGGTTCGGTGACCACCAGCGCCGGGCCGTAGCGGCGCAGGCGGTAGGACAGCGGCACGACCTTGACCTCCTCGTCGTCGACCACGACCGCGACCTCGACGATCGCGCTGGTCGGGTGCACGGTGTCGCCGCGCAGGCGGCCGCGCAGATCGAAGCTGCGGCGGCCGGGGGGCACGTCGAGCGGCATCGGCTTGCCGAGCAGCTCGAACTCGACGTCGTGCCCGCCTTCCGCCGCGATCGCGGCGCGCAGGATCGGCTCGGCGACGTCGATCAGCTCCTGCGGAGCGACGGTGGCGTGGACCGACTGGACGATCGTCTCGGCCGCGCCGGTGATCTTCACCTGGTCGGGGAGCAGCCCCTCGGCGGCGAGCTGCGCGCGGATGCCGGACTGCGGCAGGACGCGGTTGAAGCCGCGCGTCGGACGCCGGCCGAACGACAGGTCGGCGAGGCGCTCGGCGAGCCGCTGGTCGGAACAGAGCACCTCGGCGACGTCGCGCAGGCGCACGTCGGCGCCGCGCACCAGCGCCTGGCTGCGGCAGCGCACCTCGACGATCGGGGCGGCGGCCTCGTCGCCGCGCGGTGCGGGACGGTCCTTCTCGCCGCCGCCGTGTGCGCCGAGCGCGAGAGTCAACAAGACGGCGTGGATCACGTGCGATCCTCCTTGGCGCTGAACGGCGCGCGGCGCCGGGCCGCGGCCGCGTGGTCTGCGTGAAGTTCGGTGCGCATGCGCGTTCTTCCTCCGCTCACCGGATCACCGAGGTGGCGGTCGACAGCATCTGGTCGCTCGCCTGGATCGCGCGGCTGTTCACCTCGTACGCGCGCTGCGCGACGATCAGGTTGACCAGCTCGTTGACGATCTCGACGTTCGAGCGCTCGATGAAGCCCTGCTTGAGCGTGCCGATGCCGCTCGACCCCGGCGCTGCCTGCGTCGGCGCGCCCGAGGCGTCGGTCTGCCGCAGGACGTTGCCGCCGACCGCCAACAGTCCGGACGGGTTCACGAAGCGCACGAGGTTGAGCTGGCCGAACGACACGGTCGTGTCCGGGCTGCCGAACGTGCGGCCCGCGACGCGACCCTCGGCGTCGATGCTGATCTCGAGCGCGTCGA
>DATGPD010000335.1:0-2201 GCA_035305285.1 Planctomycetota bacterium | reverse complement strand
TGCCCGCGCCGGAGGCGCCGAGCAAGGCGACCATCTCGCCGGCCTCGACCGCGAAGTCGACGCCGCGCAGGACCGGGATCTCGCGCTTGCCGAGCCAGTAGCTCTTGGTCACGCCGCGCGCCGCGAGCAGCTCGGTCATGGCGTGCCTGCGCGGGAACGGAGCACGGCGGCGCCGCAGAGCGGCGCGGCCCGGCGAGGACAGGAACGTGCGCCGCGCGCGCCGCGAAGGGGCGGGGCGCACTCGGACGCGCGGGCTGTCGGCGATCTCGACATGGACAGCATCACCTTGCCGCGGGCAGCTTCTCGACCCGCCGCGTGCACAGCTGCAGATGGAGCACCGGGTCCGCGCCGTCGTCGGGCAGCGCCGCGGCCTCCAGGGTGTAGAGCCAGGACCCGTACAGCGGGTTCGGCAGCAGGAACCAGCGCACGCCGAACCACTCGGCGAACTCTCCGACGCGCTGCCGGCGTGCGCGCGCGAGCTCGTGTCCTTCGCTGCGCCGGCTCGCGACCGCGTGGCGCTCGTCGGCCGGCGTCGGCCGCACCCCGGGCAGGAAGTCGTTGAGGTCGTCACCGATGAGCATCAGGATCCGGTGCGTTGCCGCCACGCGCGCGCGGCGCGCGACCTTCTCGGGGTCGTCGCCGTGCTCGCCGCGGCACAGGACGACGTCGACGCCGTCGCGGTCGAGGAGGGGGAAGCCGTGGCGCGCGAGGTTCTGCCGGGTCGCGGGCTCCTCGGCCTGCCTGCGGTTCGTGACGTAGAAGATCGTCACGCCGCGGTGCGCCGCGGCGGTCAGGAACTCGACCGCGCCCGGCAGCGGCGGAGCCTGTGCTTCGGCGGTCCACGCCGCCCAGGATTCGAGGTCGAACTTCCGGCCGGTGAGGATGTTGCGCGCGTTGTAGGCGGAGTTGTCGAGCACCGTCTCGTCGACGTCGACGAGGATCGCGGGCGGCAGGGACGCGACGTCCGGGGCATCCGTCTGCTCCAGGGCCGCGGTCCACTGCGGGTCGGCCAGCGCCGCGTCGAGCATCGCGCGCGCGGCGCGGAAGGTCTGCCGGCAGATCGCGTCGCGTTCGGCGGCGTGCTGCATCCACAGCACGGCGAGCAGCGCGGGGTCGCGTTCCGGGTCCGGGGCGTGCTCGGCGGGCGGGCGGGCCGACGCGGGCGCCGGGTGGGCGCATCCGGCGGCGGCGAGCGCGGCGAGGACGAGCACGAGCGGGACGGTCATGGCTGCGCGAGTCGGGCAACAGCCTACGGCGGCGACGCGGGCGAAGCTCATCCCTTGGCGAGCGCCTGCACCGGATCCAGGCGTGCCGCGCGGCGCGCCGGCAGCCAGGCGACGACCAGCGCGAGGACCAGCGCCGAGCCGGCGACCTGCGCGACCCACGCGGGGTCGAGCTGGTAGGGGATGTGGTCGAGCGCGTAGATGTTCGACGGGAAGAACTCGAAGCCGAAGCGCGCGCGGGTGAAGGCGTTGATCTCGTTCAGGTTGACCGTGAACGCGATCCCGGACGCCGCGCCGAGCAGGCAGCCGACGACCGCGATGACCAGCCCGGACAGCAGGAAGATCGCCTGCACGCCGCCGGGGGTGGCGCCGAGCGCGGTCAGGATCCCGATGTCGTGCACCTTCTGGGTCACGGTCATGTGCAGCGTCGCGTAGATCAGGAACGCCGCGACCAGCATCACGACGAACACGCACACCATCGTCATCCGTCGCTCCTGATCGACCGCGGTCAGCAGCTCGGCGTTCTGCTCCTCCCAGGACAGCACCTGCCCGCCGCTCACGTTCGCGACGGCGGCCTCCAGGCGGTCGGCGACCGTGGCCGGGTCCGCTCCCGGCCGCAGGCGGATGGCGACCTGGGTCACCAGTTCGATCGGTGACTCGTCGGGCGCGTGGCCGAGCAGGCGGCGCACGAACTCGATGTCGGCGATCGCGTACAGATGGTCGAACGTGCGGTGGCCGCAGGCGAACGCTCCGCTCAGCACGGCGGGCAGGCGCACGACGCCGACCTCGGTGCCGCCGTCCTCGCCGCGCACGAACCGGCCGCTGATCACGTCGATCCGGCTGCCGGGCTCGATCGGCTCGCCGCGCGTCAGCCGGTAGGCGCTGAGCAGGATGCCGTCGAGGCGGCCGACCGCGGGCACGCGCGGGTCCGCGCTGGTCAGGCGCCGCGCCGAGCGCATCCGCTCGGGCGAGACCGCG
>DATGPD010000334.1:0-2460 GCA_035305285.1 Planctomycetota bacterium | reverse complement strand
CTGGTCTGCAGGTGATAGACCGAGAGGCGCTTGCGCACCGTCTCTTCGCGGTCGTCGTCGCGCTGTACCAGCGGCTCGCCGGTCAGGTCGTCGCGGTCCGGCGACTTCGGCGGGTTGAACCTGACGTGGTAGGTGCGACCGCTCGCCGGGTGCACGCGCCGTCCGCTCATGCGATCGATGATTTCGCTGTCGGGCACGTCGATCTCGAGCACGAAATCGATCCGGACCCCCTCGCTCTTCATCGCGTCGGCCTGCGGGATGGTCCGCGGAAAGCCGTCGAACAGGTAGCCCGGCTGGCAGTCCGGATAGCGCAGGCGTTCCATGACCAGCTTCACGATGACGTCGTCGGACACCAGTGCGCCGGCATCCATCACCTTCTGCACGGACAGGCCGGTCGGCGTCCCGGCGTTGATGGCGGCACGCAGCATGTCGCCGGTGGAGATTTGCGGAATGCCGAACTTGCGGGTGATGAAGGCGGCCTGCGTGCCTTTGCCGGCGCCGGGCGGGCCGAGAAGAATCAAACGCATGGATTTGCCTGGAGGTGTGATCGGAACGCGGCAGTGCGTAGGCAGTGCGTCGGCAGTGTGTCGGCCATGCGTCAGCAGCGTAATCGACGGGCACAGACCGGGCCGGCCCGGGCCGGCCGCCGCCCGCAGAGCCGGCAAAGCGTACCGTCAAAGTCGGCTTCGGGTCAATTTGAAGCGGACGTGACGCGGACGCGTTTGACCGGAGCGCGCGCGCGGCTTCGACGCTGGCGATCGGCGCCTGCCTGCTCCGGTCAGGGGCCCGCGCGACCGATCGCCGTCTCGGCAGCCAGTGCGGCGCGCGCGCGCTCGAGGTCCGCGGCGGTGTCGACGCCGGGCGGCGGCGCGTCGGCCGTGACCAGGACGGCGATCCGGTACCCGTGCCAGAGCGCGCGCAGTTGCTCGAGCGACTCCAGTGTCTCGAGCGGCGAGCGCGACAGCCCGGGGTAGGCGTCGAGAAACGTGGCACGGTACGCATAGAGGCCCACGTGGCGCAGCGGCAGTCCGGCGCCCTGCAGTCCGGCGGGCAGCTTCACGGGAAGCCGCGCCGGAAAGTCCGTCAGCGCATCGCGTTCGAACGGGATCGGCGCGCGCGAGAAGTAGAGCGCGCGAAACTCGCGGTCGCAGACCACCTTGACCACGTTCGGGTCCAGGAACTGCGCAAGGTCGGCGATCGCGTGCGCGGCGGTCGCGATCGCGCAGTCGGGCGACGCGGCGAGCCGCCCCGCCACCGCGCGCAGCAGCGCTGGCGGGATCAGCGGCTCGTCGCCCTGCACGTTGACCACGATCTGCGTGTCGCGCAACCCGAGCTGGCGCGCCGCTTCGGCGAGACGGTCGGTGCCGGACGGATGGTCGGCGCGCGTCATGATCGCCTCGAATCCGGCGGCGGTGACGGCGTCGGCAATGCGCGCCGAGTCGGTCGCGACGGCGACGCGTGCCGCGCCTGCGGCCGCGGCGCGTTCGGCCACGCGCACGACCATCGGTTTGCCGCCGAGGTCGGCCAGCGGCTTGTCCGGCAGGCGGGTCGACGCGAGGCGTGCGGGGATCAGCGCAACGAAGTCGCTCGCCTCGGCGCCGGCAGCGCCCCGCGCGGCGACGCGCGGGCCGGGCGGCGGATCGGCTCGCTGCGTCATCGACGCGCGCCGGTTCAGTCGGCGTCGCCGAGCTTGCGCGCTTCGTCGACCAGCATCCGCGGGATGCCGTCGCGCACCGGAAACGCGAGCCGGTCGGCGCGGCACACCAGCTCGCCGTCGAGCGGCGCGCCGTCGGCGGCGGCGCCGCCGCGCTGGTGCTGAAGCGGCCCCTTGCACAGCGGGCACACCAGGATCTCAAGCAAGCGTGCGTCCACGGATCGTCTCGGTCAGCCAGTCGATGAATTCGGGCTCGGGCACCGCGCGCACCTCGAGTGCCCAGCAGCGATCGTCCGCCCACGCCGCGCATTTTACGGCGTCCTTGCCGGTCATCACGACGAACGCTTCGGCGAGCGCGGCGAGCCCGGCCGGCTCCAGCGTCGCGTGGTCGCCCAGCGCGACGCAGCGCGGACGAAGCCCGAGCGCGCGCAACGCGTCGAAAAAGCGCTGCGGCGCTGCGGTACCGGCGACCGCGACCAGCGGGCGGCCGTCCACGCGCCGCGCGAACTCGCCGGCCGCGACCGGCGCGGCGCGTCCGCCGACGGCGACGAAGCGCACCGGCTCGACGCGGAAGCGGTACTGGCGCGGGTGCGGGATCGGCGCGGCGGCGTCGCCGTTGAGGACCAGCGCGTCCATCGACGCGGCCTGTGCCAGCGGTGCGCGCAGCGGCCCCGCCGGCAGCAGCCGGCCGTTGCCGGCGCCGCGTTCGTCGAAGACCACCAGTTCGACGCTGCGCGCCAGCCCTGCGTGCTGCAGGCCGTCGTCGGAGATCACCAGGTCGAGTTCGGGATGCGCAGCCTTCAGCA
>DATGPD010000333.1:0-3148 GCA_035305285.1 Planctomycetota bacterium | reverse complement strand
GAGCGTGAACGCGGGGCCGAACGCGGCCGGGCACTGGTCGAGCGGCACGAGCGTGCGCGACCGCTGTCCGTACAGGCCGGCGCGGTAGCCGCTCGGCCGCCGCTCGACGTGCAGCACGACCTTGGTGCGCTGGCCCCACGGGTCCGCCGGCGCGAGCAGCGGCGCGACCGGGACGTCGCGCCGCAGCGTGTGGCGCAGGGCCTTCTCCACCCACGCGCGCTTGCGCGCGAGCTGGGCGTCGTACGCCATGTGCTGGAGCTGGCAGCCGCCGCAGGCGCCGAAGTGCGGGCAGCGCGGGGCGATCCGCTCCGGCGCGGGCGACAGCACGGCGAGCAGCTCGGCCCGCCCGTGCTTGCTCCCTGCCGACGTGATCCGCACCCGCACCCGCTCGCCGGGCAGCGCGCGCGGCACGAAGACCACGTAGCCGCCGACCTTGCCGATGCCGTCGCCGTTGTCCCCGGCGGCTTCGATGTGCAGCTCGGCGACTTGGTCGGGGGCGACCGGGATCGAACGCGTCTTCATGGGGCGAGGGCGCGGGACTGTAGCAGCAAGGTGTCTGACAGCTTCGTGCGACCGCAAGGTGGGCGCTCGCGACGGCTGGCCGGCCGGGGAAAGGGGCAGTTGCGCAGCGATCGCGCGGACCGGTTGCCGGTCGCGTGGCGGCGTCCGGCCTGCACTCCGTGCGCCCATCCCCGACCTGCGGCAGCGCGATGGGACCGCCGGGTGGAGGCTACCTCGCGCCGGCGCCCACGGTAGCCGCCACGTCCCTGCCGCTCGACGTCGGCGCAGCCGAGGCCTCGCGCACCAGCGAAACTCCTGCCGGTCCCGTCTTCCTCCTTGTCTCGTTCAGGGGCTACGCGCGGTCACCAGCCCGCGGCACGGGCCAGCTCCTGCACGAAGGCATCGACCGCCGCCTTCGCTGCGTCGGTCGTGCATGCGAAGTCGTTGAGGAGCACGGCGAAGACCAGCGGCGCGTCGGACGGGTCGGGGCGCGGCACGTAGCCGGACAGCGCGACGACCCCGCGGATGTGGCCGGTCTTCGCGAGGACCCGGCCGTGCGCCGGGCCGGACGGAAAGCGTTCGGCGAGCGTGCCCTCGCGGCCGGCGAGCGGCAGCGCCTCCAGCCAGAGCACGCGGTGCTCGCCGCGCCACATCGCCGCGAGCAGGGCGGTGAGCTGGCGTGGCTGCACCAGGTTCAGCCGGCTGAGTCCCGAGCCGTCGGCGAGCACGAGGCCTTCCGGGTCGACGCCGAGGCCGCGCAGCACTTCCGCCGCGTGCCGCGCCGCGTCCGCCATCCCTGCCTTGCCGGTCGCGGCACGCGCCGCGGCGCGCAGGAGCTGTTCGGCATACAGGTTCTGGCTCTGCTCCAGCAGCGTCGGCAGCACCGCGCGCAAGGGCGGCGAGGTGTGCGCGGCGAGCGGGCGCAGCGGACCGGTGAGCCGGCCCGGCCGGCGCGCGAGGTCGACTGCCGGGCCGCGGACGAGGATCCCCGCGTCCCGCAGGCACTCGCGCAGCACGTGCGCCGCGAACGCGGAGGGGCGGTCGACCGAGACCGCGACCCGGTGGGCGGAGCCGGCGGCGATCCGGCCGCCCAGGCGCACGCGGTTGCCGCCGAGGTCGCGCTGCACGTCGATCGCGGTCGGCGGGTCGCCGGCGACCACGGCCGCCTCCAGGTCGAGGTACGTGGTCTCGGGCGAGAGGCGCATCCCCGGACGGCGGCCGGCCGCGGTCGGCAGCAGCTCGATGCGCACGACGTTCTCGGCGAAGCACAGGCCGGAGAGCGGTGCGGCGTAGTCGGCGGCGTGGTCGTCCCACGACCAGCCCTCGCCCATGCCTTCCTCCGGCAGCCAGCTCCCGTCGCCGAGCACGGCGCCGAGCACTTCGCGCAGACCGTGCTCGGCGCGCAGGCGGTGGGCGAGCGCGGCGAGCGGCGCGCGCGGGTCGATTTCGTGTTGTCCGCCCAGGGTCGGATCGCCTGCGCCGCGCAGGACGAGGTCGCCGTCGAGCACCCCGTCGAGGATGCTGCCGTGCGCGGCGACCTCGGTGGTGAACGCGAACTCGGGGCCGAGGGTCGACAGCGCGACCGCCGCGCTGACGAGCTTGAGGTTCGAGGCCGGCATCACGCCGCGGTCCTCGGCGTGCCGCGCGAGCACCGTGCCGTCGGCCAGATCCACGACGTGCACGCCGATGCGCGTCCGGTCGAGCCTTGCGTCGGCGAGCAGCGCGCGCAGCGCCGCGTCGACTCCGGCCTGCGCCGCGGGCGCGCCGGCCAGCGCCGCGGCGCACGCGCACCACGCGAGCAGGCGCGGCCGGCTCACAGGTCGATGCTGCGCCCCTCGCGTGCCGCGCGGTCCGCGGCGAGCACCACGCGCAGGCTGTCGATCGCCGCCTGCTGGTGTTCGTCGAGGTCGAGCCCTTCGCGGATCGCGCGGAGCAGGAACTGCTGCTCGCGCACGCACAGCTCGTCGTGGTCGGGTTCGTCGGCGGTGTCGATCCACTCGTCGGCGCGCGCGAACTCGCCGTCCGGGCGGCGCTCGGCGTAGTGCACGCGCAGCGCCTCGGTCCTGGTGTGCGCGGCGACGTCGGCCGAGCCCGAGGCGCGCTCGCCGCCGCGCGCGACGATCGACACGCAGCCGCGCGGGCCGACGACGTCCTTCACGAAGTGCGCGACCTCGCTCATCATCGGTCCCCAGCCCGCCTCGTACCAGCCGACCGAGCCGTCGGCGAACGCCACCTGCAGGCAGCCGTAGTTGTACATCCCGGGCGGCAGCTCGGCGCTCAGGCGCGCGCCGATCGCGCTGACGCGCACCGGCCGCGCTCCGGTCATCTGGCACATCACGTCGACGTAGTGCACGCCGCAGTCGACGATCGGCGGCATCGACTGCATCAACGCGAGGTGCGTGGCCCACGCCGCGCCGCGGCTCTGCTGGTTCAGGTTCATGCGCATGACCAGCGGCTTGCCGAGCGTGCGGGCAAGCTCGGCGAATTTCTGCCAGGAGGGGTGCTGGCGCAGGATATAGCCGATCACCAGCTTGCGGCCGGTACGGCGCGCGGTCTCGATGACGCGCCCGGCATCCTCTATTGTCTCGGCGAGCGGCTTTTCGACAAAGACATGCGCGCCGGCTTCCATCGCCGCGATGGCATAAGC
>DATGPD010000332.1:0-3566 GCA_035305285.1 Planctomycetota bacterium | reverse complement strand
TCGCCGCACTTCGTCACCAACCCCGACAAGATGGAGTGCGTGCTCGAGAACCCCTACATCCTCGTGCACGAGAAGAAGATCTCGTCGATCAAGGACATGCTGCCCCTGCTCGAGAAGATCGCGCAGAGCGGCCGGCCGCTCCTGGTGATAGCCGAGGATGTCGAGGGCGAGGCGCTCGCCACGCTCGTGGTCAACAAGCTGCGCGGCGTGTTCAAGTGCGCCGCGGTCAAGGCGCCGGGCTTCGGCGATCGGCGCAAGGCGATGCTCGAGGACATCGCGATCCTGACCGGCGGACGCGCGATCTTCGAGGACCTCGGGATCACGCTCGAGTCGATCAAGCTCGAGGACCTCGGCAGCGCCAAGAAGGTGGTCATCAGCAAGGACGAGACCACGATCATCGAGGGCGCCGGCAAGGCGGCCGACGTACAGGCCCGGATCGGCCAGATCCGCGCCGAGATCGAGAAGACGACCTCCGACTACGACCGCGAGAAGCTGCAGGAGCGACTCGCCAAGCTGTCGGGCGGCGTCGCGCAGATCCTGGTCGGCGCCGCGACTGAGGCCGAGATGAAGGAGAAGAAGGCGCGCGTCGAGGACGCGTTGCACGCGACCCGGGCCGCAGTCGAAGAGGGCATCCTGCCCGGCGGCGGCGTCGCGCTGCTGCGCGCGCAGGCGGCGATCAAGAACCTCAAGATCGAGGGTGACGAGCGCATCGGCGCGGAGATCGTGCGCCGCGCGATCGAGGCCCCGATCCGGCAGATCGCCAAGAACGCCGGCGTCGACGGCTCGATCGTCGTGCAGAACGTCCTCGCGAAGAACGACTACGGCTACGGCTACAACGCCGCGACCGACACCTACGAGGACCTGATCAAGAGCGGCGTGATCGACCCGTGCAAGGTGACGACCGCGGCGCTGCAGAACGCCGCGTCGGTCGCCACGCTGCTGCTGACCACCGAAGCGCTCGTGTCGAGCGTCCCCGAGAAGAAGAAGAAGGGGCCCGGCGACGACATGGGCGACATGGGCGACATGGACTACTGAGCCCACGAGGCCCGGCGGCCGTCCGACGGTCGCCGGGCCCGTTGCCGATCGGACGTCCGAGCGTCCGCGGCGCGGAGTCACCCGACGACGCCGGCGACCGTTCAGCGCGCGCTGATCGTGAGCGGCGCCGGGTTCGACAGCGCGATCGACGCCGTGCTCGGCACGAACACCGCGAGCTGCGACCAGAGCGTCACATCCGCGCCGAGAGGCGGCACCGGGATCACGACGTCCTGCACCAGCGAGGATCCCACCGGAAACACGACGAGGCTCTCGATCGGCGGAGCCAGACGGACCAGGCCGATCCCGGGCAGCGGCAGGCGGGTGGCGCCGGCCGGCGACCACAGCCACGCCGCGATCGAGCCGGCTTCCGGCACGCGCGCGCGCAGCACGGCCGCGTGTCCCGCGCGCGCCGTCGCCCCTGCGGCGAAGTGCACGTCGCAGCCGAGCAGCAGGGTGGGCTGGACGCCCGCGGTGAGCAGCGCGCAGTCGTCGTCGCCGTCGCCGTCGAAGTCGGCGACGACGAGGTCGGTGACCGCCGTCGACCCGTGCACCGGCTGGGGCTCGGGCATGCCGTAGGTGCTGCCGCGCCGGCGCAGCACGGCGAGGCCCGCGCCGTTGCCGTGCGCGAGCAGCAGAGCCGCCGGCGCATGGCGCGCGGTCGCGATCGGGACGACGTGCTCGACCGACGCCGGCAGCGAGCCGGGCAGGACCGCGGCGGTCGCGTCGGTGAAGCGGCCCCCGCCGTCATTGGCGAGGAGCGCGAGGGAACCCGTTCCCCCGGTCTGCGCGACGAGCACGTCGAGGTCGCCGTCCCCGTCGAAGTCCGCGAGGTGCGCGCGCGTCGCCGACCCGAAGCTCGCCACCGGCAGCTGCGGCTGCAGCACGAACAGCGGCGGCGCGTTGCCCGGCATGCGCCGGTAGACGAACAGCATGCCGCCCGTCGTGCCGTGCGCGACCACGACGACGTCGGGACGGAGGTCGCCGTCGACGTCGCCCGAGAGCAGCGCGTGCGGCGTCCCCGCGGGCAGCATCGTCGGCGCGAACGCGCCCTGGATCTCGACGAACGTGCCCGCCTGGTTGACCAGCGCGAGCAGCGTGCCGCTCCCATCGGCGAGCACGAGGTCGTCGATCGCCCGCGTGCTGCCGGCCGCCAGGTCCACGCGTGCGGGGAGCACGTCGGCGAAGCCGCGCTGCACGACCGCGGGCAGGCGCGACGTGGCGTCGACCAAGCGGCCGTTCTGGGCGACGAGCAACCGCACGCCCGGCGGCATCGCCGCACCTCCCGACGACGACGCGACCGCGACCAGCGCGCGCTCCCCCGGGCCGGCGATCATCGGACGCAGGCAACGCAGGTCGCGCATCGGCAGCGCAGGCGCGAGGGGCTGCTCGACGAAGCGTGCCGCGCCGTCGTTGCGCCAGGCGAAGCCGCGCCCGGATGGCGTGTACGCGACGAGATCCGCCTCGGCGTCGCCGTCGACGTCGAGTGCCGCGCCGACCGTCTCCGCCGCGAGCAGCCCGATCGGAAAGCCGATCGCCTCCGAGTCGACGAAGGCCGCTCCGCCGCCGCGCGCGAGCAGGATGCTGTCGCGGACCGTGCCCGTCGTGCCGCCGCGCCCGCCGAGCACCAGGTCGTTGTCGCCGTCGCCTTCGAGGTCGCCGAGCGCGAGTGCCGCACGCGGCGCCGGCTCCACCGGCGAGGGCGGGTACGTGAACCCCGGCGCGGCGCGGCCGTCACCGAGCCCGATGCGCACGACGCCGTCCGCCTGCAGCGCGACCACGTCGAGAGCACCGTCGCCGTTCAGGTGCGCGACGTGCAGCGCGATCGCCGGAACGTCGAGCCGGAACGCGGCCGGCGGCACGTGGGCGACGTACCCGGTGGCCCGGCGCAGCGCGAACTCCACTGCGGGTTGCAGTGCGGCGCTCGCGAGGGCGAGGTCCGCCCGGCCATCCCCGTCGAAGTCGCCCACCGCGACCGCGCTGTGCGGGCCAGCCAGTGGAACGGGAAGCTGGCGCACGAATCCGGCCGCTCCGTTCTCCAGGATGAACGGTGCGTTGGGCGCGCCGCTGGCGAAGACGAGATCCTGATCGCCGTCGCCGTCATGGTCAAGGAGCGCACCGATCGGGTCCTGGACCAGCAGGCCGGGCGCGAACAGCCCCGACGCGTCGCGGTACGTCGCACCCTGCCCGAGAAGGAGCTGCGGCCTGCCGAGCGCGGGGAGCACGACCAGGTCGTCCGGCGGGATGCCGTCGAGGTCGCCGGCTAGCACCGCCGCGACCGGAGTCGGCGGCTGCGGCAGACCGAGCGCCACTTCGGAGAACGAGCCCGAGCCGTTGTTGCGCAGGACGACCGGCGCCGCGGCGGCGCGCGCGACGACCAGGTCCCGCGCCCAGGGCACGCTGGCGTTCATCCGCGCGAACGCGATACCGACCACCCGGCCGGGAATCCGGATCGACGGCTGGCGCGCGGCGAACTCGCCGGCGTCGGTCTGGATCAGCACGTCGACCGAGTCGTTCCCCGCGCGTGCCAGGTC
>DATGPD010000331.1:0-3132 GCA_035305285.1 Planctomycetota bacterium | reverse complement strand
CATCGATGGCAGCCCGAGCAGTGGGTGGGTGGATTTATGTTCTTTTCCAGCTTGAGCTTACGTCCAACCTCGAGGTCGTGGACGTACTCCATGTCGGTGACCCTGTCGGCGGGCCGCAGGTGGTTCTCCGGCTCCCGGTGGCAGTCCAGGCACCAGCTCATCGAGAGCGGCTCGACCTGGCGCACGACATCCATCTTGTCCACCCGCCCGTGGCAGCTCGCGCAGCCCACGCCGGCGCGCACGTGCGCCTCGTGGTTGAAGTAGGCGTACTGCGGCAGCATGTGCACCTTGACCCACGGCACGGGCGTGCCGTTCTCGAACGACTGCCGCAGCACTTCGAGGTTCGGGCTGTCCTTGCGCACCTGCGCGTGGCAGTTCATGCAGGTGTTGGTGTCCGGGATCGACGCGTGCGGGCTGCCTTCGACGTTCTGGTGGCAGTAGCGGCAGTCGAGACCGAGCAGGCCGGCGTGCAACTTGTGGCTGTAGGGGACCGGCTGCTCAGGCGCGTAGCCGACGTCGGTGTGCCGCGGCGAGAACCAGTAGCCGACGACGAAGGTGACCAGCCCGCCGCCCGCGAGCACTGCGGCGCCGATGATCTGCGGCAGCTTGTTGGTCCACTTGGGGAAGAGGAGGGTCAAGGCTCTGCCTCGCGAGCATGAGAAAAGGACGCCCGCCTGCGCGCCTTGCCGAGCGGAAGCCTCCCCGGCGTAAGGCGTTACAGACGAGAGCCCAAGAGCGACAGGACGGTCCGCAAGCGGCGGAGGAGCGGGGTCTACAAGATCGAACCCGGCGGCGCAATTTCAGACTCGAAGATCTTGGGCGCGCACCGCGCGCCTCACCGCGGCCTGGCGAGCAAGTCCGCGACGAACGCCTCGATCACCGGCGCGGCGAGCGCATGCGCCTTCTCGTTGCCGTGCATGTCGGAAGGATCGACCCACAGCTCCTCGGCGCGCTGACCGTGGAAGGTCGCGAACAGGTCGAGCACCGGGATGCCTTCGGTCGCGCAGAACTCACCGACCACGCGGTGCAGCGTGTGGAACGGGTAGTGCTCGTCGCGCCCGAGGTTCTGGAACAGCGGCCACACGACCACGCCGAACGCCGCGCCGTGTTCGCGGCACCAGGCGCGCATCGCGCGCAACGCGGCCTGCGGCCCTCCCGAGCCCCAGAACATGTCGTGCGTTTCGGCCTTCGCCGCGTACGCCGGGTTGTCGGGCGGCAGGTCGAGGAGCAGCTGACCCCAGTCCACCGCCGGGTCCAGCGCGAACCGGTCGTGCGGCCGGACGAGGGCGTCGAGCATGCGGAGCAGGTAAAGCGGCTGGTCGCGCCGCGGCGCCGGCGTCTCCAGCGCGATGGTGTTGGGCATCAGCGCGATGTCGTTGAGGCACAGCGACACCAGGACCACGTCGGGCTGCAGCCGGCCGAAGCGGTCGCGCAGGCCCCACCAGTATTCGTCGACGTACAGCGCGCCGGCTGCACCGCAGTTCACCGTCGCGATGCGCTCGTCGCCGGTGCGCCGGCGCAGGCCCGCCTCGATCAGGCGTACCCAGACCAGCGGCTCGGCCACGCCCCAGCCGAACGTGAAGGAGTCGCCGATGCACACCACGCGGCGCACGCCCGGCGGCTTCTCGACGGTCAGGTCGGCGCGGTCGCGCAGTCCGAGCGCGTTGATCTCCACGCGCACGCACCCGCGTTCGTCCATGTACGGACGCGCGCCGTCGCGGTAGCACATGTAGAAGACGAGCCCCGGCGTCCAGGTCCCGCGGTTGCGCGGGAGCCCCGGCTCGACGACCAGCCCGCGCGCGAGCGCGGTGGCGTAATCGACGCGGTTGCGGTCCGCGTCCTCGAAGTAGCTCTCGAAGCGCACGCGGCCGAGCGGGTCGATCACGCGCACCGCGACCTCCCCGGCCCCGAGCGCGAGCAGGGTGCCGAAGGCGAACGAGGCGAGGCGCCGGAACGCCCCGCGGCCGCGCGCGCGCGCGCGCCGCGGAGCCGTGGTCCCGTCGCCGGTCGCCGCGCCCGCGGAAGAGAGGTCGGAGGTCATCGTGTCGCGCCCCGCCGTCCGGTCGAGCGGCGCTGCTCCAGGATGGACGGCGGGCGCGTGCAATGCTCGCCCCGCGCGCGAATTCGCCGCGAGGGCGCACGGGGCGCCGCCCTCGCCCGCACCGCCGTGCTGCCTACACTCTCGCGGCTCGCATGAGCGCACCGCACGACCCGAGCCCGGAACTGCGCCTGGAGGCCGACGGCCGCCTCCACCTCGCGCTCGCGCGGCTCGGCGCGCGCCCGATCAAGCAGGTCGCACTCGTCAACCCGGGCACCGAGGACCTGTTCGCAGTCGACGTCGAGGTCGCGCTCACGCCGGGGGGAGCGGCGCCGTGGCGCGGACGCATCGACTGCGTGCGGGCCGGCACGACGCACCATCTCGACGACGTCGACCTCGTGCTCGACGCGGGGCTGCTCGCCGGACTGACCGAGACCACGCCGGCGACGCTGCGGGCGACCGCTCGGTGCGAAGGCGGCGAGGTCGTCGCATTCGAGCGCGGCGTCGACCTCGTGCCGCCCGACGAGTGGCCCGGCCTCGCGATCCTTCCCGAGCTCCTCGCCGCCTTCGTCCGTCCCGACGACCCAGCGGTGAGCGACATCCTCGTCCGCGCGCAGCGCCACCTGGAGCACGCCGGGTTCGGTCCGGCGTTCTCCGGCTACGGCGCCCGCGACGCCCGGCGCGTCTCCGGTCAGGCCGCCGCGATCCTCCGCGCGGTGCAGGAGCTGGCGATCGAACGGCGCCCGACCGGCGCCGGCGTCTGGCGTCGAGGACTCCCGATCGCCGCACCGAGCGCGCTCTTCGAGCTTCGCGCGGGCACGGCCCTCGACCTCGCCCTGCTCTACGCCGCGGCGCTGGAGCGCATCGGCCTGCATCCCCTCGTGGTCCTCGCCAGCGATGACGTGAGCGTCGGCGCGTGGACCGCCGCGGAGACCTTCGCCGAGGCCGCGGTCGAGGACGGCCTGCGCGTGCGCAAGCGCGTCGATCTGGAGGAGATCGAGCTGATCGATGCCGCGGTGCTGGGTGCCGACGCGCGCGGCGACCACGAGGCCGGATGCCGCGCCGCGCGCGCGCGTCTCGAGACGCTCGACGAC
>DATGPD010000330.1:0-4577 GCA_035305285.1 Planctomycetota bacterium | reverse complement strand
TTTCGACGGCGGCGCGGACACGGTCACCTTCCGCGGCAAGGCCGAGCCTGCCGCCCGCGTCTGCGCCGACCGCCGCGGCGAACAGGGCGACGGGGAACGCGTTCCACTGCCACCACTCGCGGTACAGCCGCGCGATGGTGCGCGACCGCAGCGCATCGAGGTTTCGCGCGTGCAGGTGGAGGGCGCACACCGCGCGCGCGAGCCGCCGGGTGCGCGCATCGGCCAGCCCCGGGAACCGGTCCAGCAGGCGATCGACGAGCGGCAGCCCGGCTTCTTCGTGTCCGCGATGCGACGGCCACTCGCGCGGCGGCGTGAGGTTCTTGCCGAGGTCGTGGGTGAGCACCGCGACCGCGACCGCGAGCCGGTCCTCGGCGGGCAGGGGCGCGGTGCGCTCGACCGCCCATTCGAGGGCCAGGATCAGGTGCAGCGCCTGCGACACTTCGGGGTGGTACCGGAGTGGACCCGCCGGGCGGCCGTCGAACTGCGGGGCCAGCTCGGGTGCCACCGCCGCGAGCGCGCCGGCCTCGGCCAGCTCGTGCAGCAACCGACCCGGCGACGCGCACCGCAGCAGCGCCGCGCGCAGCTCCGCGGCGAGCGCCTCGGCGGGCAGTGTCGCGAGGCCGAAGTCCCCGCCACGCAGCTTGCGCACCCGTGGGTCGAGGTCGAAGCCCCACTCGTGCGCGCGTCGGTAGTACCGCATCAGGCGGATCGGGTGCTCGCGCACCCGCGCCGCGGGGTCTCCACACGCGACGACGCGTCGCGCCCGCCAGTCGGCGAGGCCGTGCATCGGGTCGTGGATCCGGTCGGTGGACAGGCGCCAGGCGAGCGCGCCCACGGTCATGTCGCGCAGCGACAGGTCGAGGTCGATGCGCTGCTCGATCGTGGCGTCGGGCGGCGGCTCGCCGCGCAGCGTGGTGATTTCCAGCCGCATTCCGGCGGCCTCGATCGCCAGCGTGCCGCGGGCGCGGTTGTGCGCGGTGGTCGGCCGGAAGGCGCCGTGCCGGCGGAGCAGGGCTTCGCCGTCGTCCACTGAGAGCAGCCAGGCGAGGTCGACGTCGGCGACACGCGGGCCGGGGATCCCCGCGCGCCGGCAAGCTTCGGCGAGCGCCGCGGAACCCACGACGCACACGCCGAGATCGTCGGCGAACAGCCAGGGGGCCGCGTGGTGCAGGGCGGCGACGGCCGCGCGCGGATCGAGCCGCTGTCCGGGCGGCGCGCTCAGAACCGCTTGACTCCGAGCTTCGCGGCGTTCGTGCGCAGCCAGGCGCGCGCCTCGTCGGCCGTGCCGAACTTCTGGCCGGTGATCTGCTGCACTGCGGTCTTCACTTCCTCGCGCCACGCCTTCCACGCCTTCCAGCGTGCCTCCCAGTACTCCTGCGGCGGGTTGTCGGCGGCATGCTTGTCCGCGGCCATCGGCTCGTCGAAGTTCTCCAGCAGGAGCGCCAGCGCCTCCTTCTCCTTCTGTTCGCCGGCGAGGACGACGATCGCGCGCTGCAACGCGATGCGGCGCGCGTCGTAGCCGGCGCGGAACAGCTTCTCCAGCTTGTCCCAGTCCTTGGGCTGGTAGCCGATCTGACGCAGCCCTTGCACGAGAGGCTCGGCGAGTTCGGGGGTCTTGCCGATCTCTTCGTCGCCGAGGAGCGCCATCACGACCGCGTAGGTCTTCTTGCCGGGCTGCCAGGGGAGGGCCTCGGCGGCCTTCTTGCGCACCGACATTGCGGCGTCCTTGCGCACGACCTTGTCGAGCACCGGCACGAGCGAGGCGTGCGTACCCCGCACCAGCTCTTCGATCGCCGCCATCCGTTCGCCGAGCGGCGCCTTGGCGGGGACCTTCTTCCATCGCGCGATTGCGTCGGCGGCGTCGCGGTCGGTGTACGCGGGCGGCGGCGGGGCAGGGGCGGCAGGCGGAGCGGACTTCGGCGCCGCGGGGGGCGCGTTCTCGGCTTGCTGGGCGTACGCCAGGGACGCCAGGAGGAGTACGGCGACGGCGGGCAGCATGGGGCGGATCTTAACGCGAAGGCCCGGCGCGGCCGGCGCGGCCGGCGCGCGGGGCTCCAGAGCGCCGGCGGCAAGGACCGATCACCGCCTCATGCGTACGCTGCTCCTGCCGTGCACCGCGCTCTTGCTGTGCGCCGGCTGCTTCCAGGCGGAGACCGAGGTCGTCCTTCGCGCCGACGGTTCCGGCTGCCAGCACCTGCGCCTGGTCCTTCCGGACCGTGCGCTCGGGTTGCTGCGCGGGGCCGTCCAGGCGGTCGAGTCGACTGCGCGCCGCTCCGACCCGCGCGACCTGCTCGACGAGAAGAAGGTCCGCGCCGAGTTGACCGATTGCGGCGTCGACCTGCGCGCCTACCGCGCGAACGCGGAGGGCGCCCGGCACGCGGTCGAGATCGACGTCGAGTTCGCAGGGCTCGCCGCGCTGCGAGCCAACCCGCTCACCGGGGGCGAGCGGGCTACGTGGCAGATCGAAGGCGGGCCGGCGGCCGGGCTCGTGCGTCTGGTGTGGTACCCGCAGGGCGAAGAGGCGTGGCGCGCGGCGCGGCGCAAGGCGCGCGAGCTGGCCGGCGAATCCGACGCCGCCGTGCAGCAGTTCGTGCAGTCGCGCCTGCGCCAGATCGACGGGCTCGACGTGCGGCTGGCGCTCACGCTGCCGGGCAACGTCGTCGCGCACACGGCCAACCTGAAGCTCGAGGGCAAGCGCAAGGTGGTCGCGTCGATCGCCGCCGAGGACGTGCGCACGGCGAACGATCTGCTCCTGCGGATCGCGCCGCGCTACGAGGTCGTCTTCGAGTGTCCGAGCTTCCCCGTGCCCGACGCCGCCGCGGCCGCGGCGGGCAGCGCGCGCTGAGCGGTGTCGACCGGGGATGGCGACGCGCCTGCTGCGCTGGGTGTTCCTGGTCGCCGGCGGCTGCATGATCGGTGCCGGGCTCGTGCTCATCGGTCAGCTCGTGTTCGCCGACCACATGCGCGCGCGTGTGCGCGACACCTTCTTCCTGTGGCGCGGCATCGGGCAGGTGTCGTTCATCTTCCAGGACGACGAGACCAAGCTCGCGCTCTGGTTGAACGAGATCGACCCGGCCGTGCTCGCGCATTCGCGCCACGTCGCCTGGGTGCTGATCACGCTCGGCACGATGCTCGCTCTGGTTGCGCCGTGGATGCGCTGCGCCGCGGACGGGCGGCGCTCGCGGGCGTGAAGGCCTGCAGTCAGCGCTCCACGTGGGACCCGCCGTTCTGCTGGGCGAGCGTCTTCATCAGCGCCGCGCCGCCCGGTTGCGCGTAGCGGTCGAGTTCGCTCTCCTGCGAGCCGATGAACACCGTGTTGATCCGGATCCCGGCGTGCCGGTTCAGCTCGGCGATGCGCAGGGTGATCGTCGCGGCGTCGGTGACCTCGCCGCTGCTCGGGTAACCGTCGCTCAGCACGAAGATCTCGTCGACCGGCTCGCGCTGACGTCCCTCGCTGATCGCGGTCCGCATCTCGATCGCGGTCGCCAGCGCATCCCACAGGTTGGTGGAGCCGTTCGGCACGAGCCGCTCCAGGAACGTGCGCAGCGCGCTCTTGTTGCTCACCGTCGCCGGGACCAGCTCGCCCTTCCACGCGCGCGCCCGGTCGGAGAACACGACGACGTTGAAGAACGTGTCGGGCCCCATGTCGGCGACCGCGTTCCAGCACTCCTGGCGCGCGATGTCGAGCCGGGTCGGCACGCCGGCGTCGCCCGCGGCGGTCGCCTGCGGCTGCGGCGCGGCCGCGCCCATGCTGCCCGACCGGTCGAGGATGAACACGACCCGGCGGCCGAGTACCGGGATGCCGAAGAACGAGCCGGCGACCGTCGCCTTCTCGTGCTCCGCCTGCTGGCGCAGGGGCACGATCTGCAGCGTGTCCTTCCCCGTCTCCCACATCGCGCGCCAGCGGTCGACATCCGCGGCGCCGAACACTGCGCCGGTCATCGCGCGGAGCGTGCGGTGCGCCTCGTTCTGCAGGAATCGCCGGCCGCGATCGTCGCCGGGCCGGCCTTCCGTCCGCGCGAGCACCTCGATCAGCGCCGGGATCGCGTCCCTGGTGCGATGCCGGTCGAGGAAGCGGACGAGGTCAGCGGCCACGCGCCAGTCCGTCGTGCGCGCGAGCGCGCCGGCGACCGCGCGTGACGCGTCGATCTGCATCAACGGGTCCAGCTCGCCGGCCCGCTGGGCGATCGCGAGCAGGACGCGCAGGGTTTCCACCATTGCCTGCAGCGCGACCGGGTCGCCCTCGACGCACAGGGCACGCGTGACGTGCGGGACTGCGCGGTGGTTGCCGAGGTCGCCGAGCGCGCGCGCCGCGGTCGCGCGCAGTTGCGCGTCGGGCTCGGCCAGCAGCTCCGCGAGGACCGGCCAGAACACCGCCTCGCGCGTGCCGCCGAGCGCGCGCACGGCGGCGGCGCGCAGCGCCCGATCTTCCGGGTGCCTGGCCCCGGCGGTCGACGTGTCGAGCAGCAGGGCGTGCACCTCGCCGCCTGAGCACTCGTCGAGTGCGCTCTCCGCCGCGCCGCGCACGATGACCGCACCTGGCAGGCGCGCGCTTTTCGGCTCCAGGCCCGTGGCCG
>DATGPD010000329.1:0-2693 GCA_035305285.1 Planctomycetota bacterium | reverse complement strand
CGAGCGCGGGCAGGATGCCGGCGAACACCGCGCGCAGCTCCGCGCGCACGGCGGCGTGCGCGTCGCTCACGGGCGCCGGCGCGCGAACGCGCGCTCGTCGACGAGGTTCGGCGGGCGCTCGCCGCGCAGGCACGCGACCATGTTGTCGGCCGCCATCGTCGCCATGCGCGTGCGGGTCTCGACCGTCGCGCTGCCGAGGTGCGGGGCGAGCACGACGTTCGGCATCCCGAGCAGGGTTTCTGGCACGTGCGGCTCGTGCGCGAACACGTCGAGGGCGGCGCCCGCGATGCGGCCCGCGCGCAGGGCGTCGACCAGCGCCTGCTCGTCGACGATCGCGCCGCGGGCGGTGTTGACCAGGATCGCGGTGCGCTGCATGAGCGCCAGCTCGCGCGCGCCGATCAGCGGTGGGGCGCCGGGCTCGGCCGGCACGTGCAGGCTCACGAAGTCGGCGCGCGCCAGCAGCTCGTCGAGCGCGACGCGCGTACTGCCGGGAACCTCGACCGGGCGGCGGTTCGCGTGCAGCAGGCGCATGCCGAAGCCGCGTGCGCGTGCCGCGACCGCGCGGCCGATGCGGCCCATGCCGACGATGCCGAGCGTCTTGCCGTGGACGTCCGTGCCGCACAGGAGGTCGATCTCCCAGCACCGCCAGCGGCCGGCGCGCACGAAGCCGTCCGCCTCGACCACCCGGCGCGCCGCGGCGAGCAGGAGCGCGAAGGTGAAGTCCGCGGTCGTCTCGGTCAGGACGCCCGGCGTGTTGCTGACCAGGACGCCGCGCTCGGTGGCGGCGGCGACGTCGACGTTGTCGTAGCCCACCGCGATGTTGGCGACGATCCGCAGGCGCGGCGCGGCGTCGAGCACGCGGGCCGTGATCCGGTCGGTGAGCTGGCACAGCACCGCATCCTTGTCGGCGAGGCGGGCGGCCAGCTCGTCTTCGGTCAGCACCTCGCGCTGGTCCACGTATTCGACGTCGGCGTGCGGCGCGAGGCGGTCGAGCGCCGCGCGGTACACGTGGCGGGTGACCAGCACGCGCGGCTTCATCGCGCCTCTCCCGCGAACGCGCGCAGCCGCTTCGCCGCGGTCGCGGCGTCGCGCAGCGCGCCGCACTCGGCGGCTGCCGCGGCGACGCGCAGGTAGTGCTCGCGGTCGCGCGCGCGTTCCTCGTGGTTCACGAGCTGGTAGTCCTCCTGCAGGCCGTTGAGCCAGGCGGTGAACGCGAGGCCCGCCTTGTACGCCGAGGTCGGCGGCTCGAAGACCACCCTGCCGTAGCGCTCGCAGGGCCGCATCACGGCGCGGAACCCCTCGCCGTCGCCTGCCGCGAGCAGGCGCAGCGCCAGCCCGGCCGGGACCGCGACTCCGTCGAGCACCCCGAGCAGGGCGTGGCTGAAGTCGCCGAGCGCGACGTCGTGCGCGCCGATCCGCGTGCGTCCCGTTATCGCTGGGGCGTCGCCCGCAATCAGGTCGGCGAAGTGCCAGTCGTCTCCGGTCAGCACGATCTGCTCGCGCGGCAGCAGCGTGCGCCGCACGCGCCGCTCCAGGTCGGCGTCGAGCAGCGACAGCTTGCAGCCGCGGACCTTGTCCGGCGCGAGCGCCATCACCGCGTCGAAGCTGTCGCCCGGGAAGTAGCCCTCGAGCTGCGGCTGGAACATCGGTCCGAGCCAGTGCACGAACAGCGGTCCGTCGCACTGCGCGATGATCGCGCGGTACACCGCGACGTACTCCGCCGGGCTCGCGCGCTGCTGCGCGAGCCACGGCAGCGGCAGCAGGATCGCCATCCCGCCCGCCGCCTGGATCGCGTGCACCTGGTACACGACCGCGTCGACCAGATCGGTCGCGCCGCGCACCGCGGCGATGTGGTCGGCGCCCGCGCCCGCGATGAAGCCGTGCCGCAGCGCGAGCGCGCCGCACGCCTCGATCAGGCGGCGGGCGTTGTGCCAGCCGAGCGCGAAGCGCTGCGCGGTGTCCATCGCCTCGGCGACGCCGAGCCCCTGGGCGTCGACGTGTCGGCGCAGGGCCATCGTCGCCTCCAGGTCGAGCCACTCGGCGATCTCGTCGGGATGCCCCGGGCGGTCCAGGGCGTGCGCGACCGCTGCGTAGCCGGGCCGCATCACGACGTGCACCGCCGCGAACGCGAGGCGCGCCGGCGGCCCTGCCGCCGCCGGTACCCGCGCGCGCAGCGGCGCGAGCCGCTCGTCGTCGACGTCGATCGTCCCGCCGCCGGGACCGGGCGCGGTCGCACGCATGCCGCCATCAAGCCGGCCGGCACGCGGACCGTCAACGCACGAGGCCCTGCGCGACGAGGAACTCCTCGACCGCCTCGGCCCACACTTCCTGCGCCTTCGGTCCCATGTGGTCGTCCCAGCCGAGGCTCCAGGTCGCGACCATGTCGGCCCAGCTCTTCGCGCCGAGGAGCGGGACCAGCTCCAGGAGGGGGGCGCCGCTGTCCGCGGCCGCCGCGGCCGCGGTCGCACGCCATGCGCCGGGCCCCAGGTAGGTGAGGAAGGCCACCGGGACGCCGTGCTCGCGGCAGCGTGCGACCATCGCGCACCAGGGCTCGTACACCGGACCGCGCAGGCTCTCGGCGACCGGCCCGACGCCGACGGGCGACAGCCAGTCCCCGTCGTGCGGGATGCCGGCTGCCGCCTCGCGCTCCGCGGCGGCGCGCGCCAGCGAGATGCGGAACCACTGCAGGCGCA
>DATGPD010000328.1:0-2399 GCA_035305285.1 Planctomycetota bacterium | reverse complement strand
CGGCGGTGACGTTCTACTACCGCGACAGCAACAATCCGGGACGCACCTACGCGCTCGCTCTCGCGCTGGGCAACTCCGGCTTCCCGCTCGGCTCGCGGCAGGTGCCGATCGACCCCGACCCGCTGTTCATTGCGACGTTCGGCGTCGGCGTGCCGCCCGTGAGCTCGGGCTTCCTCGGCGTGCTCGACCCGCAGGGTCAGGCGGTCGCGACCCTCTCCAACCCTGTGCCCGCGCTGATCGGCCTCGACCTGTGGGCCGGTGCATTCACCCTGGCCGGCTCGGCGCCGTTCGGCGTGCAGACGATCAGCAACGCGGTCCCGGTCGAGCTGCAGTAGCTCGGACGGCGTCGCGAAGGCGCACGGTCATCGTCGGCAGCGGCACGTCGGGCCGCGGACGATGACCCGGGTCGGTCGGCAGCCCGCCGTCCGGAAGGAGGAGGTCGCGGCCCTCGATCCGCCGCTCAGCCGCCGACCTGGACGATGATCCCGAGCGTCGTCGACAGCGTCGGGCCGCTGGCCGGCGTCTGCGCCAGCCGGGCGATCCCGACCGTCGGCGTCCACGGCGGCAGGATCGAACTGGCGCCGTTGCTCGCGTAGAGCTGCGGTCCGCTCGTGTCGAGGACCGCGACCTGTGCTTCGAGCCGCACGCCGACGCCCGCCGGCTGGTACGCGATCCGCGGCAGCGGCGAAGTGCTCGGGAAGGGCGCGAAGCCGCCGCTGGCGTCGGTCGTGCCCCCGACCTGCACGTCGGGCAGCACGTAGAGGTTGGTGCACAGGCCGGGCACGGAGATGTCCGGATTGACGACGCCGAGGAGCAGCACCGCCGGACTGTTCGGCGGACACGCGGTGGCGGTCCAGTCGAGGATCCACGCGTTGACCGGGAACCCCTGCAGCGACCCGGTCGGACGCAGCGTCATGGCGTTGCCGCCGACCTGGCAGCCGGTGCCGTGCAACTGGTAGTTGGACGGGATGACCAGGTTCATCCCGGACATCGCGGCGTCGAGCGGCACCGCGGTGCCCGTGCCGGACGCGCCGAACACGTTCACCTCCCACACGAAGTCGTCGACGCCGTTGTGCGTGAACGGCGTATCGAGCGGAATGACGAAGTCGAACGGGGTCGGCGAGCTCGCGGAGCCGCCCGACCAGTCCGGCGTCTGGACCATGCGGCGCGCGACCACGTGCTGCGGCGGGGACAGGTAGTTGCCGGCGAAGTCGGTGCCCACCGTCGCGAGCGACCCGTGTCCCATCCACAGGTCCATGTCCACGTTGCGGCTCGCGAAGCGCGCGTCCGGGGTCACCGCCGACGAGCGGAACGCGATCCGGGTGATCGTGCGGACCTGGCCCTTGGGCTCGACGTGCACCTGCTGCAGGCGGATCGGAAACGAGGTGCCCGAGAACGGCCCGGAGGAGAGCGTCGTGCCTTCCCAGTGCTCGTAGTGCGCGGGAGCGACGACCGACCACTGCGCGGCGGCGGCCGCGCTCAAGGCGAGGAACGGAAGGGTGCGGACGAACATGGCTTCGAGTGCGGTTGCGGGGCGGTGCGACATCATGCACCGCCCGCGGCCTTCCTGCCTGCGACGCCCGGCCGCGCAGCCGCAAACCCTGCACGGTCCGTGCAGGTCATGCACCCGAAGCGCGTCAGCGCCGGAACCAGATGCGCAAACCACCCGACGCCTTCCCGTCCGCGGTGACGACGTCGTCGTCGCCGTCGCAGTCGAGGTCGGCCGCCGCGAGGCTCATCGTCGCGCCCTCGAACAGCACGAGCGCGATGTCGTCGAACGCGCCGGTGCCGTCGTTGCGGCGCAGCTCGACGGTCGCCGACAGCGTCGCGCGCCACAGGTCGAGGTCGCCGTCGCCGTCCGCATCGTGCAGGACGAACCACGGCACCGGGCCGCGCCCGTCCAGCGCGGGCGTCATGAACCCGCCGACGCCGTCGCCGCGCCATACGGCGAACCCGCCGGGCCCGCCGAGCACCAGGTCCTGATTCCCGTCGCGATCGACGTCGCCCGCAGCGAGCGCGGTCACGTCGACCCGGCCGACGACCTCGCGGACGGCGAACGTGCCGCTGCCGTCGTTGCGCAGCAGGAGCAGTCCATCCGGCGTCGCGAGCACGACGTCCACGTCGCCGTCGCGGTCGAAGTCGGCGTGCGCGAGCGCGCGCACGTCCGCAGGCAGCACTTCGGCGCCGGGCGTGAACGTGCCGCTCCCGTCGTTGCGCCACAGCTCGGCGGGAAGCACGCCCGCGGCGAGGAAGTCCAGGTCGCCGTCGCCGTCGAAGTCCGCGAGCGCGAGCATCGGCGCGGGCGTGCTGGTCAAGGCGACCGGAGCACCGAACTCCCCGCCGCCGACGTTGGGCCACAGCCGCACGCCGAGCGCCGGCCCGCCGTCGAGCAGGTCGAG
>DATGPD010000327.1:0-3079 GCA_035305285.1 Planctomycetota bacterium | reverse complement strand
GGTCGGCGTCCTCCTTGCCCTTCAGCTCCTCCCAGTTCGGCTCCTTGCCGATCTCGTTGCTGTTGGCGTTGATCGCCACGGCGACGAAGTCCTGGTCCTTGAAGTCCTCGGCGAGCTTGTTGAGCTTCGGCTCGGCGACCTTCTCCCAGGGGCAGCGGAAGGACCAGAAGTGCACGAACACGACCTTGCCCTTCTGTTCGGCGAAGACGAAGTCCTTGCCGTCCTTGTCCTTGAGCTTGACGTCGGGCGGCAGCATGTCGCCGACCTCGAGCGGCACCTTGGGCCTGGCCTGGTCGTCCTTGCCCGGATCCTGCTTGCCACGATCGGCCGGCGCGGGAGGCGCCGGCGGGTCCTGCTGTGCGGCGAGCGGTGCCCCGACCGCGAGCAGGAGCGCGAGAGTCCATCTTGGGTTCATGAGATCTCCGTAGAAGAAACGGTGTGCGACCTTTACGTCGGACACCGGGGGCGGGCACAGCACATTTCCGGCCGCGCGGGGCCCGGCGACCACGAATCGGCAATGTTGCCGACCCTGCCGCTCGCCCCGAGGGCGGTTCCGCCTGCCTGCAGCATCGAGTTCGGCTCTGCGCCCCGCTAGACTCCAGCCGGTGAACGATCCGCTGCGCCGGCTCGTCGGCGCCGTGGTCGGTGGTGCCATCGGCTACGGCGTGTTCCGCATCCTCGAGGTCCTGGAGCTGCGCTTCCTTGGCGTGGTCGGCGTGGGGCTCGCGCTCGGCGCCGGCTTCTTCGCGACCCGCCGGCACATCGGCTGGGGCCTCGTCTTCATGGTGGTCGCGTTCGTCGTGTCCGTGGTGATCGAGTGGTACCACCACCCGTTCCCGCGCGAGGCACTCAGCGACTACTTCCTGCACTTCTGGGGCCTGAGCTGGCGCTCGAAGGCGAACCACCTCGCCGCCGCGGCCGCCGGCCTCTGGTTCGGCAGCGGACGCACCCGGCGCCCGCGCGCGTGAGAGGCCGGTCGGTCGCCGCTGCCCGCGGACGCTCGGGCGGCGCGCGCAGGACCGGCTGCGCGTCGGCCCTGGCCCGGGCGCGCCCGCGTGCGCGCGGCGGCCGACCGGCGCGGTGCGGCGCTCCCTAGAATCGCGCCGATGGTCGGTTGTGGTCCGGTCCGTCCGTCGCGACGCGCGCGCTGGCGCGCGCTCACGCTGGTCGGCGTGCACGTCGCCATCGCGGCGCACCTCGCGCACTGGTGGCTCACCGGGACCACGATCACCCCGGTGGAGCCGTCCGAGGCGATGCACACGCTGCGCGACGGCGTGCTGAACGCGGGCTTCGTGTTCTTCGCCACCGCGATCGCCCTGACCCTGGTCGTCGGCCGGTTCCTGTGTGGCTGGGCGTGCCACATCGTGGCGCTGCAGGACCTGTGCTCCTGGCTGCTCCAGAAGGCCGGGCTCCGCCCCAAGCCGGTGCGCTCGCGCCTCCTCGCCTGGGTGCCTGCGGGCGCCGCGGTCTACATGTTCGTGTGGCCGGTGGTCGCGCGGATGCTGGAGGGCGGCGGCGCCCCCGAGCTGCACGCCCGGTTCACCACCTCCGACTTCTGGGCCACGTTCCCCGGCCCGGGGATCGCGGTGCTCACCTTCGCGGTCGTCGGATTTCTGGTCGTGTGGTGGCTCGGCGCGAAGGGCTTCTGCACCTACGGCTGTCCCTACGGGGCGATCTTCGCCGCGGCCGATCGGTTCGCGCCGGGGCGGATCGTGGTCGACGACCGCTGCGACGGGTGCGCGCACTGCACCGCGACGTGCACGAGCAACGTGCGCGTGCACGAGGAGGTGAAGCGCTTCGGCATGGTCGTCGACTCGGGCTGCATGAAGTGCCTGGATTGCGTCAGCGTGTGCCCGAAGGAGGCGCTGAGCTTCGGGTTCCGCGCGCCGGCGCTGCAGCGCAGCGCGCGCCGGACCTGGGACTTCTCGTGGGGGGAGGAGATCGCGATGGCCGTCGTGTTCGCTGTCGCCTACCTGAGCCTGCACGGCGCGTACGGCAACGTGCCGTTCCTCCTGTCGCTCGGGCTCGCCGTCGTCGCGGCGAGCGCGGCGATCGTGCTGTGGCGCATGCGCCGCCGGCCGACGGTCGCCTGGCAGCACATGGTGCTCGCCAGGACGGGGCGGGCGACGAAGGCGGGTAAGGTCGTGGCCGCCGTCGCGATGCTTTACTTCCTGGCCATTGCGCACACCGGGGCGGTGCACTTCATGACCTGGCGCGGGCACGAACTACTGGCGGCGGCGCAGCGCGATCCCGGCCCGGGCAGGGAGGCAAAGCGGCGCGCGAGCCTCGCCTGGCTGCAGCGCGCCGACGCGCTCGGGGTGGTCGACGATCACCGGGTGCAGCGCGACCTCGCGCAGCACGCGAGCTTCGTCGGTGACCTCGCCGGCGCCGAAGTGCACCTGCGCCGCCTGGTCGCTGCGGCCCCGCGCGACTACGACGCGCAGGACCGCCTCGCGCGCGTGGTCGCGGCGCAGGGGCCGCACCGCCTGGCGGAGGCCGAGGCGATCCTCGTCGACCTCGTGCGGCGCGCGCCGCACTTCACGACCGCGGCGGAGACGCTCGCCGCGGTGCGCGCGCAGCGCGCGCGGACGGCGCGCTGAACGCGTGCGGACCGCGCCGCGGACGACGGCGCGGTCCGGGACGGCGGCTAGTTGCAGCTGCCGATCTTGACGCGCAGGCCGTTCGACAGGTCGAGCTGACCCTGGAACGCGCCGCCGTTCTGCACCTCGGCCGCCTGCACGACGATCGACGCGCCGTCGAGCGCCGGTTCGTTCGGCACCGGCAGCGGCATGGTCGCCACGCCGTTCGCGCCGGCGACGAACGCCGCGGTGAACACCACGCTGGTCGGGTCCACGAAGACCGTGCACGGGCCGACCGTCAGGTTGACCGACCCCATGCTGAGCAGGAAGAGGTTGGTCGACATCGGCGCCACGCCCGAGTTCGTCAGCACGAACGAGCTGTTGCCGATGATCGCCGCGCCGACGCCCTGCAGGTCGGGGGCCGGCGTGCCGCAGCCCGCGCCCAGGGTGACGTTGCGCGCGTCGAGCGGCACCTGGGTGTTGACGTGCACCGCGGGATC
>DATGPD010000326.1:0-6401 GCA_035305285.1 Planctomycetota bacterium | reverse complement strand
GCGGCGGCACCCGCCTCGCATCCGCGCGGGTGGCGGGGCGGGTGCGGGTGGCTCTCATCCACGCGGTGCACGGGAGGTCGTTGTCCCTCTCCGCAGCCGGAAGCGCCGGCAGGACGCCCCCCGCAGACCGGACCGCGTCGCGAGTCCTGCCGGCAGGTCGGAAGCTCCGGGGTGCAACGCTGCTCCGGCAACCGACGATCGGTCGCAAGGTGCCCTGACCGCACGCGAAGCCCCCGCGGCGGCGCGACGGGGGAGCAAAAGAACGACGGCGCAGCCATTACCATCCCCGCATGCCCTGCTCCCCTTCCGCCGACGCCTTCCTGCCGATCTCGCGCACCGAGATCGAAGCGCGCGGGTGGGACGCAGTCGACGTCGTGTTCGTCTCGGGTGACGCCTACGTCGACCACCCGTCGTTCGCGGCGGCGGTGCTCGGGCGCGTGCTGGAGGCCGCCGGCTTCCGCGTGGCGATCCTCGCCCAGCCAGACTGGCGCAGCGCCGAGCCGTGGCGCGCGCTCGGCCGACCGCGCCTCTTCTACGCGGTCAGCGCCGGGAACATGGACTCTATGATCAACCACTACACGGCGAACAAGAAGCGGCGCAACGACGACGCGTACTCGCCGGGTGGTCGCATCGGCCTGCGCCCCGACCGCGCGACGAACGTGTACGCGCAGCGCTGCCGCGAGGCGTTCCCCGACGTGCCGGTCGTGGCCGGCGGCGTCGAGGCCTCGCTGCGCCGGCTCGCGCACTACGACTACTGGTCGGACACGGTGCGGCCCAGCATCCTGGTGACCAGCAAGGCCGACCTCGTCGGCTTCGGGATGGGCGAGCAGACGATCGTCGCGATCGCACACCGGCTGGCCGCGGGCGAACCGCTCAGCGCGCTGCGCGACCTGCGCGGTGTCGCTTACTTCCTCGGACGCAGCGAGACGCTGCCCGAGCACCGCTTCGGCGCGGCGTCCGACGAGACGACGGTCGAGCTGCCGAGCTTCGAGGACGTCGCGCGCGACAAGGTCGCGTTCGCCGAGGCGACCCGGAAGATCCACCTGGAGACCAACCCGCTGAACGGCCGCCGGCTCGTGCAGCGCCACGGCGACCGGCTGGTGGTCGTGAACGCGCCCGCGCTGCGGCTCGACGAGCGCGGCATGGACGCGATCTACGACCTGCCCTACACGCGCCGACCGCACCCGAGCTACCGCGAGCCGATCCCCGCGCACCAGATGATCAAGGACTCGGTGACGATCATGCGCGGCTGCTTCGGCGGCTGCACGTTCTGCTCGATCACCATGCACCAGGGGCGGGCGATCCAGAGCCGCAGCGAGGCCTCGATCCTGCGCGAGGTGCGCGCGCTGGCGCGCGACCCCGACTTCAAGGGCCACGTCAGCGACCTCGGCGGCCCGACCGCCAACATGTACCGCATGCAGTGCACGCGACCGGAGATCGAGGCGCGCTGCCGACGGCTGAGCTGCGTGCACCCCAGCGTTTGCAAGCTGCTCGGCACGAGCCACAAGCCGACGATCGAGCTGCTGCGCGCCGCGCGCACGGTGCCCGGCATCAAGTCGGTGCGCATCGCGTCCGGCATCCGCATGGACCTCGCCGCGCGCAGCGACGAGTACCTCGAAGAGCTGGCGCGGCACCACGTCGGCGGCCAGCTCAAGGTCGCTCCCGAGCACGTCGACGAAGGCGTGCTCGCCAAGATGAAGAAGCCGTCGACCACGACGTTCCTCGCGTTCGCCGAGCGGTTCGCCGCGGCGAGCCGGCGCGCCGGCAAGCAGCAGTTCCTGGTGCCGTACTTCATCGCCAGCCACCCCGGCAGCGGCGTGGCGGAGATGATCGAGCTGGCCGTGTTCCTCAAGCAGCACGGCTACCGCCCGCAGCAGGTGCAGGACTTCATCCCCGCGCCGATGGACATCGCCACGTGCATGTACCACACCGGGCTCGACCCGATGACCATGCAGCCGGTCGAGACGGCGAAGAAGCTGCGCGACCGCGTCGTGCAGCGCGCGCTGATGCAGTTCTTCAAGCCGGAGAACTGGTTCACGGTGCACAAGGCGCTGGTCGAGAGCGGGCGCAAGGACCTGATCGGCGACGGGCCGCAGTGCCTGATCCCCGCCAAGCCCCCGGCTGCCGCCCTCGCGGCGCGGCGCAAGGCCGCGAGCGAGGCGACGTTCGTCCACGCGCAGGCAGCGGGCACCGCCGCCTACCGGCGCGGCGCCCGCACCAGGGGACGGATCCGACGCGACGGCCCCGCCCGCGGCTGACCCGTCGGGCGCGGGTGCGCGGAGCCGGCGCGGACCGCGCACGCCAAACCCGGCACCGCGGACGCCCACGCGGGCCGTTCCACGGTCAGGCTGGCATCGTCGACTCTTTGGATGACGGGTGGCCTGACCGGTCTGGAAGCGGCCGGCCTGGATGCGCTCCTGGCCGGGCCGCATCCCGTCCTCGAAACGCTGCGGCAGCGACGCCGTGTTGCCGCGTGCGCGCAGGGAGGAGACCGGAGCAGCCTGCTTCACGCACCTCCACGTCGATCCGTGACCTCGACGCGCTCGCCGCAGAGCCGGAGGCCTGGCAAGGGCGGGGCCGGCCGTTGAAGTCGCGGCGAGTCCGCGGTGCGTGAGCGACGCCGTCCGAACGGCGGAGCACCGCGCAGCCGACGCAGCTCGGCACCGCGCCGCTCGGTTCCTGCCGACACGTGGTCGCCGGCCCGCGGCAGGGGACGCCTCCCTCACGGGCCAGCCCGCGATCCCGAGTGGCACGCGCGCGCACCGTTTCCGGAACCGCCGGGCAGCGAACGTTCCATGCACGACGCCTCCCGCGCGCACCGCGCGGGTGCGGCACGAACGTGCGCGCGCGGCGCAATGCCCGACGCACCGCCCGGGTCCGCACCGAACGCCGGCCCGCGACGGCGCACGCGACCCCGCACGACCACTCCGTGTGCCACCGCGTCCGGCTTGGCGCGCGGCTTGCTTGTCGCACTCCGCGTGTGCCGCCGCGCTCGACACCTCGCTGTGCGCCGGCGGCCGACACATCCGGGAACGCCATGAGCCAATACCCCATCGCCGTCATCGTCGGCAGCATCCGCCGCGACTCCTTCAACCGCCGGCTCGCGCGCGGCCTCGCGCGCCTCGCACCGAGCGACTTCACGTTCAAGGAAGTCCGCATCGACGACCTGCCGCTCTACAACCAGGACGACGACGACGACCCCGCGCCCTCCGTGCGTCGGCTGAAGGACGAGATCCGCGCTGCGCGGGGTCTCCTGTTCGTGACGCCCGAGTACAACCGCTCGATCCCCGGCGTGCTCAAGAACGCGCTCGACCACGCGTCCCGGCCGTACGGGCAGAGCGTGTGGGGTGGGAAACCCGCCGGCGTGATCGGCATCTCGCCCGGCGCGATCGGGACCGCGATCGCACAGCAGCACCTGCGCACGATCCTCGCCTACCTCGACGTGCCGACGCTCGGCCAGCCCGAGTGCTTCCTGCAGATGCGCGAGGGCTTCTTCACCAAGGATGGCGACATCGGCCCTGACAGTCGCGAGTTCCTGCAGAAGTGGATGGACCGCTACGTCGACTGGGTGCGAGCGCACGCGGGATAGTTGCCGCCGAGATGCGGCCGTCCTCCCCGCGGGGCCCCGAGACAGAGGTGCGCCGGCAGTCGCCTTACCCTCTCGCACCCTGCGCTTCCGGGGCGTTCACACGGGCGTGGCGCCGCGGGCGGAGCGGCCTCTTGCGACCGCACGCGCAGCATTCCGCGCGGCGTGCGACCGCCGCTTCGCGACGCGCCCGAGCGCCGGTGGTCACCGCTCCTCCCGCGTGCCGGCATCGGCCCGCGGAAAGGGAGCACGGAGCAACGGGGCCGCCACACCCCGAGTGCAGGCGGCCGGTCTGCCTCACCGGCAGCGGCGACCGCGCTCTCGACGGGCAGCTATGCTGCGCCGTCCCGATGCTCGCCGTCTCCGCGATCCTGCTGCTCGCCCCGCAAGGCGATGCACCCCCGCCGGTGCCCCTGAACCTCGCGGTCTTGCGCGAGCACCACGGCGAAACGAAGGGGTCCGGCTACGGCTTCGGCCTCGCCTTCCTCGGCGACGTCGACCGGGACGGCACGATCGACTACGCGATCGGCGCCCCGCGCGACCTGAGCCGCCCCGAGAGCGAAGGCGCGGTGACCGTGCACTCGGGGAAGAGCGGCCGGGTGTTGTTCGCGCACCGCGGCGAAGGGCACGGCACCGCGTTCGGGTTCGCGCTGGCGGGCGGCGACTGCGACGGCGACGGCATCGCCGACGTCGTCGTCGGCGCGCCCTACGCGAGCAAGGGCGAGCTCCTCCAGGCCGGCAGCGTGCAGTTCTTCTCCGGCAAGGACGGTCGCCTGCTGCGCGAGATCTCCGGCCGGACCACGGGCGAATCGTTCGGCTGGGCGATTGTCGAACTCGGCGACGTCGACCGCGACCGGGTCACCGACTACGCGATCGGAGCGCCGTTCGCCGACCGGCGGCGCAACCGCGAGACCATCGACCTCGACGCCGGACGCGTCGACGTCATCTCGGGGAAGACCGGGAAGGTGCTGTGGTCGGCGTGGGGCGAGGCGGCCGAGGACCGGTTCGGGTCGGCGCTCGCGTCGGTCGAGGACTGCAACGCGGACGGCGCGCGCGAAGTCCTCGTCGGCGCGGAGGGCGCGCGCAAGGGCACCGAGCGTCCGGGCAGCGCCACCCTGCTGTCCGGCCGCACGGGCAGCAAGATGGTGCGGCTCACCGGCGACAGCGGCACGTACTTCGGCACCGCGGTGTGCAGCCTGGGCGACCTCGACGGCGACCGCCAGCCGGAACTCGCCATCGGCGCGTGGAACGCGGGGGAGGAAGACCACCGCTCCGGCGAAGTCCGCGTGTGCTCCGGCCGGACCGGCAAGGTGCTGCACGTCCTCCGCGGCGCCGCGCACCTCGACCAGTTCGGGCGCGCGCTCGCTCCGCTCGGCGACTTCGACGGCGACGGCGTGGTCGACCTGGCGATCGGCGCACCCGGCGAAGGGATCCAACCCGGCTACGTGCGGATCGTGTCGGGCAAGACCTTCACCACGCTGCTCGAACAGCGCGGCACCGCGGGCGAGCGCTTCGGCATCACGCTGCGCGCCGCCGACCTCGACGGCGACGGCGCGCACGAGCTGCTGGTCGGTGCCGGCGTCGCCGACGTGCGCCGCGGCTCCATGGACCGCGCCGTGCTCTTCGGACGGAACGCGCAGGCCGTCGAAACGGGCCGCGCCCCGCGCTGACGCACCCCCCGGCGCACCGTGCACCGCCGGACGCCGGCAGCGCGCACGAGCCCGCGCGCTGAAGCCGCGCGCCCGCGCGCCGCCGGATCGCGCCCCGCACTTGCGGCCGCGAACCGGTGTCCGACACGATGCGGCCATGCTCTCGATCCTCCTCGCGGTCCAGGATCCGCAGCCCGGCATCGCGCGCGAGCTGGCGCAGGCGCGCGCGCAGCAGATCGCGCAGGTGCACTACGAGCTGGAGATGACGCTGGGCGCCGACGCGGACGCGGTGCGCGGGCGCGCGGTGGTGCGCTTCACGCTGCGCGACGCGCCGCCGACCTCGGGCATCGTCCTCGACTTCGCGGGCAGCGAGCTTGGCGAGGTGCGGGTCAACGGCAGCCGGGCCGACGGAGTGCGGCACGTGCACGGCCACCTCGTGCTGCCCGCCGATCGGCTCGACCAGGGCGAGAACGAGGTCGAGGCGACCTTCGCGAGCGCGATCGCGGCGACCGGCACGCCGCTCACGCGCTACCGCGACTCGGCTTCGGGCCGACAGTACCTCTACACGCTGCTGGTCCCGGCGGACGCGCACCGTCTGTTCCCCTGCTTCGACCAGCCGGACCTCAAGGCGACGTTCGCGCTGACGCTCGTCGCGCCGGAGGCGTGGCAGGTGGTCGCCAACGGCGAGCTGGAGCACAAGACAGCACTGGGCGACGGGACCGCGCGCTGGCAGTTCGCGCCGACCGAGCCGATCTCCACCTACCTGTTCGCGTTCGCCGCGGGCGAGTGGGACGTCCTCGAGAGTTCCTTCCCGCTCGGCGCGGGCCGCGACCCGGAGCGCCGGATGCGGCTCTACCTGCGCCCGGAGGAGAAGGCGCGCGTCGACGCGGCGGCGCTGTTCGCGCTGCACGCGCGCGCCGTCGCGTGGCTCGCGGCGCACTTCGACCAGCCCTATCCGTTCGCCAAGCTCGACTTCGTGCTCGTGCCCGGCTTCCCGTACGGCGGCATGGAGCACCCGGGTGCGATCTTCTATCGCGACCAGGCACTGTCGTTCGACCACGTGCCGACCTCGGCCGAGCTGACCAATCGCAGCGCGCTCATCTACCACGAGGTCAGCCATCAGTGGTTCGGCAACCTCGTCTCCTTCGTGTGGTTCGACGACCTCT
>DATGPD010000325.1:0-2699 GCA_035305285.1 Planctomycetota bacterium | reverse complement strand
GCGTGCGCCGAGGTCGAGCTGGCCGCGCCGCGGCCGAAGCCGTGCCCGCCGCCCGGCGACGTCCCGCCGGTCACGCCCGACTTCGTGCCCTACCAGGCCTACCGCGACCCGGCACCCGACGGCATCGACGCGTTCGCGATCCAGCAGCTCACCGGCGCGATGGGCACCGGGGTGACCGTGCTGGAGATCGAGTGGGGCTGGTGGTTCGACCACGAGGACCTGTCCAAGCTGCGCCCCGGGTCGCTCGTCGGCCCGCCCGGAGTCGTCGAGGCCTACAACTGGCACGGGCTCGGGGTCATCGGGATCCTCGCCGCCGACGCGGACCGATGGGGCGTCAGCGGGCTCGTTCCCGACATCGACGTGCTGGTCGCGTCGAGTTATCCGGCGACGGGCTACAACGTCGCCGCCGCGGTCGTCCTCGGACTGACGCGCCTGCGCGCGGGCGACGTGATCCTGATCGCCGCGCAGATCGAGAGTCCGCTCGGGCTCGTGCCGATCGAGTGGAACCAGCCCGACTTCGACGCCATCCAGAACGCGACCCGGCTCGGGGTGGCGGTGCTGGAGACCGGCGCCAACGGCGCGGTCGACCTCGACGACCGCCGCCTGCGCCGCGCGTTCGACCTGTCGTTCCGCGACTCCGGCGCGATCATCGTCGGCGCGAGCGCCGGACGCCTGCGCGAGCGCGCGTGGTTCAGCTCGTTCGGCAGCCGGATCGACGCCAACGGCTGGGGGCTCGACGTCATCACCACCGGCTACGGCGACCTGTTCGGACCGAACCAGGACCGGCGCCAGACCTACACGATGGCGTTCTCCGGGACGTCGTCCGCCACGCCGATGGTGACCGCCGCGGTGGTCGCGCTGCGCGGCGCGGCGAACGCCCAGCTCGCGCCGGCCGACGCGAACAGCCTCGACTGGCGCGCGATCCGCGCGCTGCTGCGCGCCCACGGCACGCCGATGCAAGGCGACGCGCGCATCGGGCTGCGGCCGGACATGCGCCGGCTGTTCCGCGCCGCCGGCCTCGAGCGCGGCCTGCGCCTGCGCAGCCGCGCGCGCCTCGGCCAGATGGTCGAGATCGAGATCTCCCCCGAACACGCCCGCACCGGCGAGGGGTGGCTGCTGCTCGCGGCACGCGCGCCGGCGAACCTGCCGTTGTCGGCGCCGTTCCTCGGCAACGGCTGCGACCGCCTGCTCCTCGACCCGGCGACCACGCAGGCGCTCGCCGAGGGCGTGTTCACCGCGCACACCACGGTGCTGCCCCTGCCCGTACCGACCGAGCCCGCGCTGCACGACCAGCGCTTCTACCTCCAGGCGGTCCGGGTGCGCGCCGACGGCACCGCGTGCGCGACCAACAGCGTGCTGCTCCTGATCGAGCCGTGACCTTTCCGGTTCTGCTCGCGCCGGACGGTCGCGGCGCGTAGACAGCGCGCCTCGTGGAGTCCGCGCCGCACCGATCGCTCGTCCGCACCGCCCTCGCCGCGGCGCTGCTCGCGGCCCTGTTCGCGAGCTACGGGATCCTGAAGCCGCTGCGCGACAACGTCGGTCAGGCGTTCGGACGCTGGCGCTTGCCCGACGTGTGGCTCGGCACCGCGGTGGTCACCGTGCTCTCGACCGCGGTGCTCGGCTGGCTCGTGTCGCGCTGGCCGCGGCGCCTCATCGCGCCGCTCGCCTTCGCGCTGTGCGCCGCGGTCACCGCCGGGGCCTGGTTCGCGTTCGACGCGCACGGCGGCGGGAAGGTGCAGGTCGACGACCCGCTCGGCTTCTGGCTCGCGGCCGGCTTCTACTGGTGGGTCAGCAGCTACCTGCCGGTCGGCCTCGCCCTGTTCTGGGGCCTCATGGCCGAGCTGCACGACGACCGCCAGGGCCGGCGCACCTTCGGCGTCATCGCGTTCGCCGGGACCCTCGGCCAGCTGGGGGGCGCGCAGTTCACCCACCTCTTCGCGCGCGACCTCGGCCTCCTGGCGCTGCTGTCCGTCGCCGTCGGCCTTCTGGCGCTCGCGACCGTCCTCAGCGTCGCCGTCCGCGCCGTAAGCCCGCCGCGCGCCGGCGCGTCGCAGGCCGGAACCAGGATCGGCGGGCGCTGGTGGGAAGGCTTCGCCGCCGCCTTCCGCTCGCCCCTCCTCGGCGGCGTCCTACTCTACGTCGGCGCGCAGACGCTGCTCTCGGCCATGCTCGCGCTGGAGATCGTCGACATCGTGCGCGGCCACTTCGGCGACGACCAGCCGGGCCGCACCTCGTTCAACGCCGGCGTCGACTTCTGGAGTCAGGCCGTGACCCTCGCGCTGCAGGCCCTCGTCGTCGGCCCCCTCCTCGTGCGCGCCGGCCCGGGCCTCGCCCTCGCCGCCCAGCCCCTCGCGTTCGCCCTCGGCTTCCTCGCGCTCGGCCTCCACGCCGACTGGCACGAAGCCGCCGCACCCATCCTGCTCGTCGCCGCCATCGACGTGGCGCGCCGCTCGATGAACTACGGCCTGGCCAAGCCCGGCCGCGACCTGCTCTTCACCACCTGCACCGACGCCGAGAAGTACAAGGCCAAAAGCGCCATCGACGCCGCCGCCTTCCGCGTGTTCGACTGGGGCTTCGCCGTGCTCACCAACCAGTGGCACGCGCGCATGATCCAGGCCCTCGGCCCCGCCGCCACCGCGGGCACCGCCGCACTCGCGGTGCCGATCGCACTCGGCTGGGTGTGGCTGGCGCATCGCCTC
>DATGPD010000324.1:0-2638 GCA_035305285.1 Planctomycetota bacterium | reverse complement strand
CGGCATGTTGCGGCAGCTCGGCCGCACGCCGCCGCGGACCGACCTGCTCGTGTGGTACCGCGAACGGCAGTCCGCGAACGGCGCCGTCGGGTAGACGCTACGCGCCGCGGCTGCGCCGCATGCGACCGGCGCGGATCCTTCGCGTGTGCTGCAGCACCGGCCGGCCGAGCAGCCGCACTCGCATCGACCGCGGAGCGCTGCCGCACGCGTGCCGGATCCGGTGCGTCGCGGTGCACGCCGTTGCAGCGCGCGAACGGTGCGCGCCGATCGGCGGCGCGTACGCGTGGTGGAACGGGCCTTGCTGGGAGGGGGGCGTTTCCCTCGTTCCCGATGCCGTAGTCATGGCCACCTTCCCCAGCACTGCCGATCCGCGCGCCTTCCCGTCGCGGCCGGCGACGACCGATGCCCGCGGCGCGGATCATCCCGTTCTCGTTCCACGTCGGCGCGGCGAGCGCGAGCACCTGCTGCGCGCGTTCCACGCCGAGCTGTATCGCCTCGAGACGCTCGCGTCGCGCCCCGAGTGCGTCCTCACGCGGAGCGTCCTCGCCTTGCCCGACGACAGCGTGGCCGCGTAGCTGCCCGCTGGGGAACGTGGTGGCCGCTGCCGGTGAGACGGCAGGCCGCCCGCGCTCCGGATGTGGCGGTCAGCTTGCAGCGTGCACCCCGCCGACGCTGAGCCCGTGCAACGGGCAGGAGGTGGCGTGCGTCATCCGTCGCCGCCGGCTGCGCGGCGCGCGCGGACGATCGACGCCGCGTACGCGAGTGCCCCCAGCAGGCCGACGACGACCGCGATCCTGCCCGCCGGCGTGGTCCCCGCAGCCGACGACACGAGGCCCAGGTTGTGCGCGAGCGCGCCGCCGACGAGGAGACCGACCACGGTGAGGAACGCGTCGCCGTTGCCTTGGCCGGCCATCACGATCTGCCGCACGGGGCACCCTCCGGCGAGGACGCCGGTGAGTCCGAGCAGGGCGGGCGCGAGCACGTTCCACACCAGGTCCTGGTGTGCGGCCGGCTGCCCGGCGAACGAGACCTGCAGGCGCCCGGCGCTGGCGAACACGGCCGCGTAGCCGAGGACCAGCAGACCGGCCCCGGCGAGCATCCGGCGATCCTGCCGGAACACCTGGCGCGCGGCGAGCACCGCGCAGAACCCGGTGGCGGACAGGGCGGCTCCCGCGCCGAGCGCGAGCGCGAGGGCGACCAGCCACGGCGCGTGCGGCGGTCCACCGGGATCGCCGGGGCCCGGCCCGCGCAGGTGTCCGCCGAGGAGGAACAGCACGAACACCAAGACTGCGAACAGCGGCCCGAGCAGGCCGACCGCGGGCGCGACCACCTGCGTCTTGCCGACCGAGTACCCGCGGTGCTCGAAGGCCATGCCCACGCGCACGCCGCCGAGGAAGCCGACCAACCCGACGAGCGCGTTGAGGTCGCCGCCGCCGACCCGTTGCAGCATGCGGAACGGGCAGCCGAGGAACACCAGCGCGGCGAACGCCATGACGACGCCGCACGCGAAGCGCGTGACCGCGTGGCTGCCGGAGCGCGCGGCGAACTGCCGACGCAGCGCGCGGTACGCGAGCGCGCCGCCCAGCACGCCGACCACCTCGGGCCGGAACACCTGCGGGCCGGTGGCGAACAGGCCGAGTGCCCCGGCCCAGTCGCGCAGGAAGCACGCGCCGCAGATCCCCATGTTGCCCGGGTTGCCGAGCAGCACGAGCGTCGCTGCGGCGACGCCTACCAGCGCGGCGAGCGCGAGCCCGACCGTCGCGGCGGTCCGGGTGCCGGCGGAGCGCAGCATGCGCCCGGACTACCGGTCCGCGTACGACCAGTCCTTGGTGATGGGGACCGGCGTGCCGTCCGCCTCGGCGTACGGGTTCAGTAGGTAGTTGAGCGGCTCGCCGGCCTGCGGCGGGTCGAGCACGAGGTCGCGGCCGACCGACATGGTGACCCGGTTCGGCGTGTGCGCGCCGAAGAAGTAGTCGCGCCGCTCGGGGAAGCGGCTCGCCTCCGACGCGTCGATCGGCACCCAGGTCTTGCCGGGCACGCGGAAGAAGCTCCAGCAGTGGTAGCCCCCCGGCGGCTCCTGCTTGCCGCGCTCGTACGGGAGGTAGAGGCCGATCTCGAACCCGGAGGGGATCCCGCTCGCGCGCGCCAGCGACATGAACAGCGCGTGGAAGTCGGTGCAGTTGCCCTTGCCGACGTCGCACGCGAACTTCGTGTCGCCGCGGCCCCAGCCGGTGCCCGACTTGTCGTAGGTCATGGTGGTGACCACGTAGTCGTAGATCGCGCGCGCCTTCGCGAGCGTCGTCGTCTTCCCGGCGGTGATCTCGGCCGCCATCTTGCGGATGCGGTCGTCGACGATGGTGAGCTTGTCGTCCTCCAGGAAGCGGGCCGCCGTCGGGTCGGTCTCGACGCCGTCGGTGCCCGCCGCGTCGAGGTCGGTCACCTGCTCCTTGCGCGTGCAGGTGAACGAGAACGTCGCCTCGACCGAGGTGCCGGGGTCGGTGATCTCCCAGTAGGCGATCTTGTTGCCGTACTTGCGCTCGGTGCCGATGCGCGGCTGCACGCCTTCGAAGCGCAGGTCGGTGATCGTCTGCACCGGCGTGTCCTGCGGCACCGGCACCCACAGCGCGAGCCTCTTCGT
>DATGPD010000323.1:0-3714 GCA_035305285.1 Planctomycetota bacterium | reverse complement strand
GCGCTCTACTCGCCCACCCCGATCGAGGACTGACGGCTCGTTGGGAGGCAGTGTCGGCGCCGGTCGGAACTCGTGATGCTCGCGGCAGGCAGCGGCTGGATCGCGCCCCGCACACGACCGGTCCCGCGCTGTTGCCACGGGCTGCAGAAGGAGAGCGAAGCACGAGTCTTCCTCGTGCTTCGTGCCGGCGCTCGGCCGGTACCGCCTGAGCGTTCGCGTCGCATCCGCTGACGCACGCGTGCGTTGCACGTCAGGGGCGCGCGCAGCGGCAGCATGACGCGGACGAGACGGTCGAGCGCGGGACTGCGCTTCCGGGACGCCGGCGGCATTGGTGAGCCGCCGGACGCTCAGTAATCTCCCGGACGAGCATTCCCATGATTCACTCTCGACCCTGGAAGCTCTCTCTGCCCGCGGTCGCGACGCTGCTGGCCGCGGCGTGCGGCGGCGGTGGCGGCGGCGGCGGCAACACGCGACTCGAAGGCACGATCACCGTACCCGACCTCGGCATCGGGTCCGCGCGCGCGTTCTCCGACGCGACGCTGGACGACGTCGCCTGGCACGCGGTGCCGTGCGGACCGGCAGCGACTGCCGAGGCGACCGTGCTGCACGACACGGTCGGCGGCGACGACCCGCGCGACGTGTTCGAGGCGTCGCTCGCCGCCGGCGAGGGAGTGGAGGTGCGCACCGAGTCCGCCGTGCGGGTCGAGGTGTATGACGCGGCGCAGGCGATCCTGCTCGGCAGCGTGGGTCCGTCGCAGCCGCTACTGATCGTCGCGACCGAAGCGGCGCGCATCCACGTCGTGGTCGCCGCGCAAGGTGCACCGTCTGCGTATCGGGTGACGCTGCGAGCCGCGCCGGGCGCCCCCGCCGCGGTGCGCGTGCCCGCCGTGCCGGTCGCCGGGGCCCCCCTCGGCGAGTTGCTCGCGGGCTACATCGGCGCAGACCACGAGATGGTCGCCGGCGAAGTCGTCGTGCTGCACGACGAGGACGCGGTCGGCGTCGCCGCCGCGGCGGTCGCCCCGCTCACCGCGCTCGGGCTCGTGCCCACCGCTCCGGTGCCCGGTCCGATCCAGCGCTGGCGCGTCGCCGCGCCGGTATCGCCGCTGGTGACCAGCGGCATGACCGCGGAGCTGCAGACCGCCCTGCTCGCGTACCGCGCGACGCAGGCCGAGGGCGTGCGCGCGGCGAGCCCGAACTACGTCTACCACGCGTTCCAGGCGCCGAACGACCCGCTGCTGCGGCTGCAGTGGCACTACGGCCACATCAACGCGCAGCAGGCCTGGGCGTTGTTCTCCGAGGCGCCGTTCAACGGCGTCCCCGGGTCGCCGAACGTGATCGTCGCGATCGTCGACACGGGCATGGTGCTCGGTCACCCGGACTTCGCCGGCCGTCTGATCGCCGGCTATGACATGGTCTCGGACGTCAGCCGCTCGCTCGACGGCGACGGCATCGATCCGAATCCCGACGACCCGGGCGACAACTTCGGCACCGGGCTGCCCAGCTCGTTCCACGGCACGCACGTCGGCGGGACGGTCGGCGCGGCGACGAACAACGGGTCCGGAGTCGCGGGCATGGATTGGGCCTGCAAGCTGATGCCGATCCGCGTGCTCGGCAAGGGTGGCAGCGGAACACTCGACGACATCGCGCAGGGCATCCGGTTCGCAGCCGGGCTGAGCAACGCGAGCGGCACGGTGCCGGCGCAGCGCTGCGACGTGATGAACATGAGCCTCGGCGGTCCGGGCTCCTCGCCGGTGCTGCAGGCGGCGTGCGAGGCGGCGGCGGCCGCGGGCGTGCTGCTCGTCGCCGCGGCGGGCAACGACAACAGCTCGACGCCGAACTTCCCGGCGTCGTACGACGTGTGCCTTTCGGTCGGCGCGATCCGCTTCGACTATGCGCGCGCGCCGTACTCGAACTTCGCCAACACGGTCGACGTCGTCGCGCCGGGCGGCGACACGACCGTCGACCAGAACGAGGACGGCCAGCCGGACGGCGTGCTGTCGTGCCTGGCGGCGGAGCAGGGTGGCCAGCGCATCGTCGGCTTCGGCTTCCTGCAGGGCACGTCGATGGCGTGTCCGCACGTCGCCGGCGTGGCCGCGCTGGTGAAGGCCGCGCTGGTGAAGGCCGCGCGTCCCGGCGCCACCGCGGGCGAGATCCGCACGATCATCACCAGCACCACGTTCGCACGCGGCGGGTCGACCGGAATCGTCGACGCATTCGCCGCCGTGCAGCAGGCGTTCGGCACCGCCGCGCCGCACCCCATCCTGTCGATCGCGCCCAGCAACCTCGGCTTGCCGGCCGGCCAGACGACCGCCACGGCGACGCTCAGCAACGTCGGCAACCCGACGAGGCTCGTGCTGGATACACCGACGATCACGTACACGTCGGGCACCGGTGGCTGGCTGAACGCGACGCTCGAAGGCGCCACCGCGCCGAACGAGCCGATCAGCCACACGACCCTGCGCGTCACCGCAAACCGCGCCGGCCTCCAGGACGGACGCTACGAGGCGACGGTCACGCTGACGTCGGCGACCAACCCGAACGTCGCACCCGGCATGGTGCAGGTCACCCTGTTCGTCGGCGCCGAGCAGTCGCCCGACGACACCGTGTACGTCCTCGTCGTCGACGAGGCGACCATCTCGAACCGCGGCCAGACGGAAACCACGGCCGCGCTGGCCTTCACCTGGTCGCTGGTCGACGTGCCGCCGGGGCGCTACCTGCTGGTCGCCGGCACGGACCGCGACAACGACGACTTCATCGGCGACGAAGGCGAGCTGTTCGGCATCTGGCCGAGCAACGACAGCCCGCAGGTCCTCACGCTGACCGGCAACCCGTCGCTGCTGCAGGGTCTCGACTTCAGCCTGCAGCTCCAGAGCGTGCAGCTGTCGACCGGCGCGCAGGGTGTCCTGCCGCCGATCCGGATCCGGCGCTGAACGAGCGGGGCCGCCCCGCGCGCGGGGCGGCTCGCGAAGGCGGCTGGATCGGCGCGGTCGGCGACGTCCGTCCGGCGCCGCCGCCATGCTGTCTGCGCTGCACCGACCACACGCCCGCCGGCGCGCGGCCTCGCCGATACCTCGGTCGGGGGCCCAACGGGCACACCGGATGCCGGTCCGGGGTGCGCCACGGCCGGTCTTCGAGCGGTGACCCGGGATCCGGGACGGCGGGCAAGTAGCACATGCGCCGCATCGTGCGTTGCACGGGCACCGGTCGGACGCGCACGATCCGCCTCGAGTCGACGCGTGACGTTCCGACCGGGTCCGTCGCAAGCGCGGGCCGAGCCGTGCGCGATCGCCTTCCGCGGAGTCGTTCCGGCCTCGATGCCGGTTCTCGCCCGACGCAGTGCGCGCCCCCAAAACCCGGATCCGGCCGAACCGAACCATCCCCTCCTCAAAAAGACACCGCCGGAGCCCCTTGCGGGGCTCCGGCGATGAGGAAGCGCAGCGAGGCTCGCGGTGCGAGAGCCAGGATCTGTCCCGGACCAGGGCTCCACGCAACGCGGAGAGCAGACTCGGAGAATTCTCACGCCGTGGGGGCCCGAGGCCGCCTACCTCGGAACCACCGTGCACCGTGAGCCTCGAGCGGGCCTGACCAGCCCGTAAAGAGCAACCGGCTGGCGAGGCCGCTTCCTGCAGGCTGCGGATCGCCAGTTCCGCAACCTGTGCCGTCGGTCCCTCCCAAGTGCGACCGCCTGCACGCGCGGCAACCTACGCAAGCGCC
>DATGPD010000322.1:0-10631 GCA_035305285.1 Planctomycetota bacterium | reverse complement strand
TCGCGCTCACCGGCGCGCCGCTGGAGGCGCGGATCGAACGCACCGGCGCGCGCCTGCCGCGCTACGCCGCGGTCACGATCGCGGCCGGCGACGTGCTGCGCATCGGCGGAACCGCGCACGGCGTGCGCGGCTACCTGTGCGTGCGCGGCGGGATCGCGGTCCCCGAGGTCCTCGCCAGCCGCTCGACCCAGGTGAACGCCGGGCTCGGCGGCCACGCGGGCCGGCCGCTGCGCGCCGGCGACGAGTTGCCGGTCGGCACCGCGGCGCGCGGCGCGCCGCCGCGCGCCCTGTCCGCCGAAGCCGCCGCGCGCGCGTCGACGCGATCCTGCGACAGCCGATGCTGCGCGTGACCGAAGGCGTCCACGCGCACGCGTTCGCGCCCGCGGACCGCGCCGCGTTCCTGTCGACGGCGTGGGTGGTCAGCGCGCGCTGCGACCGCGCCGGCGTGAGGCTGCAGGGCGCACCACTCGTTCCGCCCGGCGGCGGCGCGCTGCAGAGCGAGGGCATGCCGCGCGGCGCGGTCGAAGTCGCCGGCGACGGCGAAGTGATCGTCGTGCTGCCCGACGGGCCGACCACCGGCGGCTACCCGGTGATCGCGTGCGTCGCGACCGTCGACTTTCCGCGCCTCGGCCAGCTGCGCCCGCGCGAGGCGGTGCGCATGGCCGCGATCGACTTCGCGACCGCGCGACGCCTGCTCGCCGAACGCGAAGCCTGGCTCGACCGCGAGGTGCCGCGGCCGTGAGCACACCGTCCTGGTGGCGCGAGATCGAACCGCAGGCGTGGCGCGCGCTCGTCGCCGCCGGGCTCGGCTGGATGCTCGACGCGATGGACGTGATGCTGTACGCGTTCGCCCTCGGCGCGATCCGCGCCGAGTTCGGCCTCGACCAGGCCGGCGCGGGTGCGCTGCAGACCGCGACCCTGCTCGCCGCCGCCGCCGGCGGGCTGTCGGCCGGCGTACTCGCCGACCGTTTCGGCCGCGCACGCGTGCTGTCGTGGTCGGTGCTGGTCTACTCGTGCTTCACCGCGCTCACCGCGACGGCGCAGAGCGTGCCCGAACTGGTGCTGTGGCGCGTGCTCGTCGGCCTCGGCCAGGGCGCGGAGTGGTCCGCCGGCGCGCTGCTCGTGGCCGAGACCTGGCCTGCGGCGCACCGCGGCAAGGCGATCGGGCTGATGCAGGCGGGCTGGGCGGTCGGCTACATCCTCGCCGCCGGGCTCGCGGCGCTCGTCCTGCCCGGGTTCGGCTGGCGGCCGCTGTTCGTGATCGGCTTCTTCCCCGCGCTGCTCGTCGTGTGGATCCGACGCAGCCTCGCCGAACCCGAGGTGTGGCGCGCGGCGGCGCGGCAAGTTCGGCCTCCCGGCGAGCCGTGGCGCACGCTCGCGCGCGCGCCGTTCCTGCGCCGCGCCCTGCTGTCGACCGGCGCGGCGTCCGCGCTGCTGTTCGCGTACTGGGGCCTGTTCACCTGGATTCCGAACTACCTCGCGCGCCCGCGCGAGGCGGGCGGCGCGGGGCTCGGCATCGTGCGTTCGACGGGCTTCGTCGTCGTACTGCAGCTCGGCGCGCTCGCCGGCTACGTGTCGTTCGGCTTCCTCGCCGACCGCTTCGGGCGCAAGCCGACGTTCCTCGCCTTCGTGCTCGGCGCCGCGGCGTGCGTGCCGGTCTACGGCTGGTCGGCGCACGACCCGACCCTGCTGTGGGCGCTCAGCCCGCTGGTCGGGTTCTTCGGCCACGGCTACTTCAGCCTGTTCGGGGCGATGCTCGCCGAGCTGTTCCCTTCCGCGATCCGCGGCGCGGCGCAGGGGCTGTGCTACAACCTCGGCCGGGTGGTGAGCGCGGCGGCGCCCGCCGCGGTCGGCGCGGTCGCCGACCGGCACGGCATCGGCACCGGCTTCGCGATGCTGTCGCTGTGCTACCTGCTCGGCGCGCTGCTCGTCCTCGGGCTGCCGGAGACGCGCGGCGCGAAGATCGAGTGATCGTCCGTCGGAACGCATGGCGACCATCGACCTCAACGCCGACGTCGGCGAAGACCCCGCCGCGCTCGCCTCCGGTGCGGAGGCCGCGCTGCTCGACTGCGTGTCCTCGGCCAACGTGGCGTGCGGCGGGCACGCGGGCGACGCGGACACGATGGCCGCGGTCGTCGGGCTGTGTCGCGCGCGCGGCGTCGCGGTCGGCGCACACCCGTCGTTCCCCGACCGCGCACGCTTCGGCCGCGTCGACCTCGACCTGCCGGCGAAGGACATCGAAGCCGCCGTGCACGCGCAGGTCGCGACCCTGGCGCGGATCGCGCGTGCCCAGGGCGTCGCGCTGCGCCACGTGAAGGCGCACGGCGCGCTCTACCACGCGGCGAGCCGGCGCCCGGAGATCGCCGACGCGGTCGCCGCCGGCGCGCGCGCCGCATGCGGGGACATCGTCCTGGTCGGGCAGGCCGGCTCCGCGGCCGTGCGGCGCTGGCGCGCGCTCGGGCTGCACGTTCGCGCCGAGGCGTTCGCCGACCGCCGTTACGAAGCGGGCGGCGCACTGCGCGCGCGCGATCTTCCCGGCGCGCTCCTGTGCGACCCGCAGGAGGCCGCGGCGCAGGCCGTGCGCCTGGCGCGCGGTGAAGGCGTGGTCGCGGCGGACGGCACCGTGATCTCGCTCACCGCCGACACGATCTGCCTGCACGGCGACACCCCCGGCGCGCTCGCCATCGCGCGCGCCGTCCGCGCCGCCCTGCTCGCCGCCGGCGTCACCGTGCGCGCGTTCGGCGTCTGACCGCTCGTTCCGCGCCCTCCGGTCAGAACCGCCAGCTCGCCTTGAAGTCGCGGCTCAGCTCGCCGTCGGTCAGGGCGGCGCGCAGCACTGCGATCGGCATGCTGTTCTCGCGCAGGACCGCGTCGTGGAAGGCGCGCTCCGTCATCTTGCCCTCGCCCACCAACTCCTCCTCGAGCGCGCGGAGCTGCAGGCCGCCGAGCAGATACGCCGCCTGGTACAGCGGCGCGTACAGACCTACGATCGAACGGCGCACCTCGGCGGTCGCGTTGTTGCGCTCGTGCCCGACGCGATCGACGAGGTAGTCGATGCACTGCTGCGGCGTCCACTCGCCGAGGTGGAAGCGCAGCGAGAACACGATGCGCGCGCAGCGGTGCTTGCGCCAGAACAGCATTCCGACGCGGTCCTCGGGCGTGCGCGCGAAGCCGCGGTCGTAGAGCAGCATCTCCCAGTACAGCGCCCAGCCCTCGACCCAGAACGGCGTCTCGAACGTCTCGCGGTACGGCCGGTGGCGCGCCTGCATGAACTGCTGCAGGTGGTGGCCGGGGATCAGCTCGTGGTGCACGGTCGCGCGGCAGAAGTGCACGTTGTTGCCGCGCATGCTCTGCAGCTTCGCCTCGTGCGTCATCGCGTCGGTCGGGAACGACACGAGGATGCACTCGCCGCCGAGGAAGAACGGGCTCACCAGCTGGCGCTCGGGCGACATCATCTGCATGCGCCACGTCTCGCGCGCCAGCTCGGGGATCGTGATCAGACCGTGCGCGTCGAGGAACGCCTCCGCCTCGGCGGCGAGCTTGGCGATCGTCTCCGGCTGTTCGCCAGGGGCGACGTGCAGGCTCTTGACGTGCTCCTGCGCGCGCCGCCAGTCGCCGGGGAAGCCCAGCTCGGCCGCGGCGCGCTCGAACTCCGCATCGCACCAGGCGAACTCGCGCTCCGCGATCGCGATCAGCTCTTCCGGCGAGTACGGGATGAACTCGAAGTCCAGCTCGGCGCGCAGCCCCTCGCGGCCGATCAGGTCACCGACCAGCGGCTCGCCGCCGTCGTCGGCCTTGCCCAGGCACTCGTCACGCAGGAAGGCCTCGCAGCGACCGAGCGCTGCCGACAGCGCCTCGAACGGCTTGCGCAGCCACCACGAGAACGTCGGGTCGTAGCCGTTGCGGAACGCGAACCACTGTTCGGCCGCGCGGCGCAGCGCGCCCACCCGCCCGGCCGCGCGCCGGGCGAGCGTCGCCGGCGGCTTGCCGCCGCGCAGTCCCTTCACGCACTCGTCGACCGCGCGCGCAAGGCCGTCGACGGGTCTGCGCCGCGGCCGCCGGGTCGACCGGCTCACGCCGCTCGCCGGCCTCCAGCAACGGCACGAGCGCTCCGGTCCACGGCAGGATCCCGGCGACCTCGGCGTCGCGCGCGCGCTCGGCGACCAGTTCCGCCCGCGCGCGGCGTAGCGTGTTGGCGAACAGCAGCCAGTCGATCTGCCCGGGCCGGCTGAGCGCGTCGAAGTCGACGCGCGCGATCCGCTCGAGCCAGCCTTCGTGCAGCCGATCGAGGCGCTCGCGCCGCGCGTCGGACATCGGCACGGCGTAGCGACGCTGCAACGCGCCGCGGTCCGCGCGCCAGCCCTCGATCAGCGGTGCCAGCTCCGAGGGAGGAGCGGGATCGGCCACGCCTTGCGCGCACGGCGCAGCAGGCACGGCCAGCACGAGCAGGACGGCGGTTGCGACGCGGCTTCGACTCATCGGCAGGCACGATACGCCGGCGGCGCCCGTACCGCCCCGAGGCAGCGGGCGCCGCCGACGCGGCCCGCTCAGTTCAGCGGGCGCTGCCGCACCTGGCCGCTGCGCGTGCCGGAGCGGTCCTTGACCGACACGCCGAGCTGCAGGAACCAGCCCGGAGGCAGCGGGCCGCCGAGTTCCCACACGACGAGCCGCGTGGTGAGCTGGCGCACGGTCATGATCGACAGCAACGCTCCCGGGTCGACCGGGAGACCGTAGAGCGACACGCGCAGCGAGGCCGGGTCGAGGTCGTCGAGCCCGTCGGGATCGCCGATCGCGATCGTGAAGTTGCCGTCCTGCGGGATGTGCACGTCTACCTGCGGACCGCTGCCGCTGACGTTGCCGGCGTGGTGGATCACGGTGATGGCGTCGCAGTCGGCCGAGCCGGCGCTCGGGTCGAGGATCGTGCGGCCGCGCGAGTCGACGCTCTGCCCGGAGACGACGTCGACCAGCCGGATCTGCACGATGTTGTCCAGCCGCACCGCGCCCGACACGACCAGGGGATGGTTGCGCAGGTCGGCGAGGTCGAACGCGTCGCCGCCCGCTTCGACCACGTCCTGCGGGTCGACCGACGGGTTGTTGGGGTTGGCGAACACTGGCGTCTGCCCGGCGAGGCCGCTCACGAAGCCCACCGTGTTGATCGCGAACGCGGAGCCGTCGCCGCCGAAGAAGCGCGACGGGAAGCGGGCGAAGTCGACGCCGTTGCTGCTGACCTCGACGAACATCAGCTCGGCGTATGTCTGGCCCGGGGAAGCCATGAACGGGTTCTCCGCGACCAGGAAGTCCGCGCCGGGGCCGTCGACCATGGGCACGCCCAGGCCGAGGATCAGCCAGCCGCCGGCGCCGAGCGAGTGCACGTGCGTCGACGAGCTGCCGGTGCCCAGGCCGCTCGGCGGCCCGACCGCGTTGTCCGGAGCGAACGTTCCGCCGCCGGCATTGCCGTTGGTGTCGAACGCCACCACGTTCGTGGCGTGCGGGTTCTGGGCGGAGAGATGGCCGAGGACGGCCGAGAACGCACAGAGTGCGGGTACGAAAGGAAGGCGCCTGGCGCGCATTCCACACCTCCAATCCACGAGAGGAACAAGGGAACGGACCGCTCCAGGCCGTCTTCTGGCTCGCGCTTCGTCCTACTTGCCACGCCTTCCCGGCGGCGGCGCCACCAGTGGCAGGAGTGGGCTTTCGTCAGCGCTCACAGCGGCGGGACCGCGGAGGATTCACACCTCGCTTCCGGTACCTGGAGCTCAGGTTGCCTGCTTAGCGGCGGCGCCGGCCTCTGTCAACCGTGCGCCGTCTCGCCGCCGCGCCCGCGTTCGACGAACCGCAGGAGCTTCTCATTCAGCTTGCGGCGCGCGCGACTGTACAGCGCGCGCGCCGGGTGCGGCGTGTCGTGGCCGAGCTTGGTCGCGATCTCCGCGTAGCTGAGGCCGAGCACGTCGCGGTCGACCAGGACGTCGCGGTACGGCTGCGGCAGCGCGGCCATCGCGGCGCTCTCCGCATCCTGCAGCTCGCGCGCGCGCACGATCTGCGACACCGTCGGGTCCGGCGACGGGATCGCGGGATCGCAGGGCAGCCGGCAGTCCGCGAAGCTCTTCACCTGCCCGCCGCCGCGCTTGATCCGCGCACCGTGCCGGCGCCAGTCGTGCACCTTGTGCACGGCGATCGTGGTCAACCAATCCATGAACGTCGCGTCGCTGCGCGGCTCGTACTGCGCGAGCCCGCGGAAGGCGGCGATCAGCGCCTCCTGCACGGCGTCGTCGACGTCGGCGTTGCGGCCCGGCGCGCAGCCGAGCTTGAGCGCGACCGCGCGGCGGATGCGCGGAAGGTGGCGGCGCAGCACGTCGTCGAGCGCTTCTCGATCGCCGGCCTGCGCCGCGCGCACCTGGAAAGACGTCCGCGAAGGCTCCAACCCCGACATGGCGTGGTCGATCGTATCGGGCGCGCGGCCAACGGCCATCGCCGGCCGGCACCTCGTCGAGGGGGACGGCTGGCACGGGACCCGACCAGCGCGTCGAGCGAACCTGCGTTGCGTCTCGTTCATGCCGGTGCTGCAACGACGGGAGGCCGGCGGATGAACGCGAATTTGCGCCCCGACCCGCTCCGGGGGGTGCTCGCGAGCACGGGCGCGTCTTGCGGTTCGTCGCAGCTGCGCGGCGGGCCGCGCCCGCGCGGCACGGCTTTTCGGTACCGGCGTCGTGCGGCGTGTACGCCTAGACTCGGCGCGTGCGAACGCCCGACCCCGCCGCGCTGAGTGCCGCCTACCGCCGGATCCGCGCCCGGACGATGACGCTGTGCGAGCCGCTCGCGCCCGAGGACTACCGCGTGCAGCCGATGCCCGACGTGAGTCCGCCCTGGTGGAACATCGGGCACACCAGCTGGTTCTTCGCCCGCAACGTCCTGCACGACTTCGGCGACTACACGCCCGACTTCGCGCGCTTCGAGTTCGCGCTCAACTCCTACTACGAAGCGCTGGGGCCTCGCCTGGCGCGTGCGCGCCGCGGCAGCGTGGCGCGGCCGACGACCGCGGAGGTCCTGGACTACCGCAGCCGGGTCGACGACGCGATGACCACGCTGCTCGCTCGCGGCGGTGCGGAGGCCTGGCCGGAGATCGCACTGCGCACGGTGATCGGTCTGGAGCACGAGCAGCAGCATCAGGAGCTGCTGCTGAGCGAAGTACTGGCGATCCGCGCCCACGACCCGCCCGAGTTGCGCCGGCCCTACTGCGAGCCGCGCGCACGGACGACCGCCCCCGCGGCGCCGATGCGCTTCGTCCCGGTCACCGGCGGCCTCACCGTGATCGGCGCCGAGGGCGACGGCTTCGCGTGGGACAACGAGCTGCCGCGCCACCGCGCCTGGGTCGACGACTTCGCGATCGCCGACCGGCTGGTCACCTGCGGCGAGTGGTTGGAGTTCATCGCCGCGGGCGGCTACCGCCAGCCGTTGCTGTGGCTGTCGAACGGCTGGGACGAGGTGCAGGCGCAGGGCCTGCAGGCGCCGCTCTACTGGGAAGAGCGCGACGGCGCGTGGTGGCAGTGGACGCTGCGCGGACTGCAGCCGGTCTGCCCGGCGGCGCCGGTGTGCCACGTCAGCTTCTACGAGGCGGACGCGTTCGCCCGGTGGGCGGGCGCGCGCCTGCCGACCGAGCGCGAGTGGGAACTGGCGGCGCAGCGCTTCGGTTTCGCACCGGACGCGGGCAACCTGCTCGACGACCGGCTCGAAGACGACGCGCTGCAGACGGTGCCGGCGCGCGGCGATGGCGTGCGCCAGCTCGCCGGCGACGTGTGGGAGTGGACGACGAGCCACTACGAGCCGTACCCTGGCTACCGGCCGTTCCGCGACGCGCTGAGCGAGTACAACGGCAAGTTCATGGACAACCAGCGCGTCCTGCGCGGCGGCTCCTTCGCGACCCCGCGCGAGCACGTGCGCGCGACGTACCGCAACTTCTGGCACGCGCGCACACGGTTCCAGTTCACCGGCGTGCGCCTGGCGCGCTGAAGGAGGGAGCGTCCGCGCCGAGCCGCCGCGCCGCGTCGGGCGCGACCGAGCGCGTGCGGCGCGAGCGCACCGCAGGCGTTCGAGCTTCTTCACCTGTCGGGTGGTCGAGGGTCGGCCGCGACCCGTCCGCGCGTGTCCGGGCCGAGGACGCGGGTCATCCCGACCTCGCGCGCATCGACCTCATCCGCCGGGCGCGCGCGCGACCAGCGCACCCCGAATCGCCAGGCAGCCGGGACGCTGCGCTGCACAGGCGGCCCCGCCGCGCCGCCCCGCCGGCGATGCGCCGGCGGAGCGAAGTGCACATCGGCACGCGAAGGCACGGGCGGTCGTCCGCGACCGCCGGCCTGCTCAGAGCGACTTCGCGTGCTTCGCGAGGTAGTTCGCGACGCCGGCCGGATCGGCCTTCATGCCCTCCTTGCCCTTGGTCCAGCCGGCCGGGCAGACCTCGCCGTTCTTCTCGAAGAACTGCAGGGCGTCGAGCATGCGGATCGCCTCGTCGACGTTCCGGCCGAGCGGCAGATCGTTGACCACCTGGTGCCGGACGATGCCTTCCTTGTCGATCAGGAACGCGCCGCGATACGCGACCGAGCCGTCCGCGGTGAGGACGTCGTAGTCGCGGCCGATCTGCTTGGTGAGGTCGGCGACCAGCGGGAACTGCACGTTGCCGATCCCACCCTTGTCGACCGGCGTGTTCTTCCACGCGAGGTGCGTGTAGTGCGAGTCGACCGAGACACCGATGACCTCGCAGCCGCGCTCCTTGAACTGGGCGAGGCGGTTGTCGAAGGCCACGATCTCCGACGGGCAGACGAAGGTGAAGTCGAGGGGATAGAAGAACAGCAGGACGTACTTGCCGCGGAAGTCCGACAGCTTGATGTCCTTGATGTTGTTGTCCGGCCACACCGCCTTCGCGGTGAAGTCCGGGGCGGGCTTGCCAACGAGCACTGCCATGGAAGTCAGTTCCTTTCCGGGTGATGAGAAGGGCCGGACGGTACGTCTGGCCCGCGGAGCGGCAAAGGTCGAAAGGCCGATCAGTCTGATCCGCCGCAGGCATTCAGGCGAGTGGCGGCGCGGCGGCGTCGCCGGTCGGAGGCGCGTCGGCCGCTCCACCGGCACGGTCCTGCCGTTCTCCGCCCAGGTCGAGCAGCCACGGCGTGCCCGGTAGACGGCGCAATACGGCGCCGGCGAGGTCGACCCAATGTGCCGCGCGGTCCAGGATCGCGCGGTCGGCGGTCGCGACCGGCACGCCGGTCGCGAGCAGGGCGGCGTCGGCGTCGCCGGCCAGCGCGACCGCGCAGGGCAGCGCCACGGTGGCGGCAGCGACGCGCAGCATTCCGGCGAGCCGTCCGCTGTTCGCGACCTGACGGTCGAGGACGATCTCGACTCCGGCCGGCGCGCACGCGGCGATCTCCGCGAACATCGCGTCGACCGCCGGCGCGGTCTCGGCCACGCGCCGCCACGTGCCGTGCATGCTCGCCATGTCGCGCACCACGCCATCCCGCCCGCGGAGCAGCACTCCGCCCGCCAGCGCCGCCTCGATCGTGGTCAGCACGTTGAACCCGTCGACCGCGAGCCGCGCGCCGCGCAGGCTGGCCAGGTCGCGGCGCGCGCGGGCACGGCAGACGCGCTGCGCGTCGGTGCACGCGCAGCGGCGCACGGCGACACGCTGGCGCTGCGCCAGCTGGTACCGGTTGCCGACGACTTCGAGTGCCGCCACCTCCGCGTAACCGCGGGTCAGGAGCCAGCTGAGGTCCGCGACCGCTGCGCGCAGCACGCTGACCGCGTGCTCGCCGAACAGCTCGGCGTCTTCCGGGTGCGGTCCGCGGTGCCGGCGGCGGTCGGGCATCGCCCCCACGATGCCCGATCGCTCAGGCCTTCGCAGCCCGTGCCCCGCTGCGCCGCGCCAGGGCCACGCCGCACAGGACGATCGCAGTGCCGCTCAGCGTCCCGAGCGAGAACGGCTCGCCGCGGACGAAGACGCCGAGGAGCAGGGCGATCACCGGGGTGACGTACGAGGTCAGCGCGACCGTGCTCGCCGGCAGGTGGCGCAGGGTCCAGAAGTAGACGGTGAACGTGAGGCAGGTGCCCGCCGCGGCGAGGTAGACGACGCTGCCGATCGCCGCGGGCGTCCAGCGCACCGGCACGCCGCGCTCGGTCAGCGCGGCGAAGGTGCTCAGGAGCACTGCGGCGAACAGCAGGCCGTCGCGGTTGAGCAGCGCCGCACTGATCGCCGGGGCGCGCGGACGCAGGTAGGCGTTGGCGATCGCGACCGCGAGCGGCGAGAACAACAGCACCGCGCCGGCCCGCATCTGGTCGCCGCCGGCGACGCGCAGGTCGCTCCAGAACAGCGTCGCGATGCCGGAGAAGCCGAGCGCGAGCCCCGCCCACTGCCGAGCGCCGAGCCGCTCGCCGGGCAGCATCACGAGCGACACCACGCCGAGGAGCAGCGGGTAGACCGCCCACAACACCGCGGTCAGACCGGAAGGGAGGATCGTCTCCGCCCAGTACACGATCGCGTACGACGTCGCGAACTGCAGCCCGCCGGTGATCGCGACGAGGTCGAGCCCGGGCCGCGCGCCGCCCTCGATGCGCGCGAGCGGCCGCGCGATGCCCAGCATGATGACCCA
>DATGPD010000321.1:0-11040 GCA_035305285.1 Planctomycetota bacterium | reverse complement strand
ACTGCCAACCGGTTCCCGGTTCTTCGTCTGACGGGTCGCTGAGGACAGGGCGGGGAACGCGTCGGCCGGGTGCGGGCGCCGCGAGCGTAGCTGCGTCGCCGCAGAGCCCGCCGCACGTGCCGCGCCGTCGGCACGATCGCGGTTCACCGACCGCCGCCACCCGCCTGCCGGCACGCACAGCGTCACGCCGCGCCCGCGCCTGCATTCGAGAGCTGCGACGGACAAGCACACCATGACCACGCTCTCGGATCCTTCCGGCATCAAGGCACGCCAGCGGGCGGCCTGGGCGAGCGGCGACTACGCGGTGATCGGCACGACGCTGCAGATCGTCGGCGAGCGGCTCGCGGAGACCTGCGACCTGCGTTGCGACGAGGAGGTCCTCGACGTCGCCGCGGGGAACGGCAATGCGACGCTGGCTGCCGCGCGCCGCGGCTGCCGGGTCACCTCCACCGACTACGTCGAGGCGCTGCTGCAGCGCGGCGCGGAGCGCGCGGCCGCGGAGCGGCTCGACGTCACGTTCCGGGTCGCCGACGCCGAGGCGCTGCCGTTCGCGAACGGCAGCTTCGACGCGGTGCTGTCGACGTTCGGGGTCATGTTCTGCCCCGACCACCAGCGGGCAGCGGCCGAGATGGCGCGCGTCTGTCGGCGCAACGGGCGCATCGGGCTTGCGTGCTGGACGCCGCAGGGGTTCATCGGCCGCATGTTCGCGGTGCTGGGTCGCCACGTGCCGCCGCCGCCGGGACTGGTGTCGCCGGTGCGCTGGGGTGACGCAGACTACCTGCGCGGCCTGTTCGGTGCGGGCGCAGTGGTCGACACGACGCGGCGGAGCTTTGCGTTCCGCTATCGCTCAGCGGCGCACTTCCTGGCGGTGTTCCGCACGTGGTACGGGCCGATGCACCAGGCGTTCGCGAGCCTGCCCGCGGAACGCGCCGCGGACCTGGAGCGCGAACTGCTCGACCTCCTGCACGATGCGAACGTCGCCGGGCCGACGTCGCTGGTCGTGCCGAGCGAGTACCTGGAGGTCGTCGTCCGGCCGTACTGACTCGAGCGCCGTGTCGCGAGCGGACGCCCTCGCCACGCGACCGCGGTGCATCCTGCGGCAGGCGGCGAAGGTCGCACTGCCACGCTCGGCGTGGACCACCGTGCCCGTGAAAGGTGTCGGTGGCGGACGTCGCCCGCGCGGATCGCACGCACGCGGCATCGCACGCGGGTCCGGCGCGCGGCACGTCGCGATCCGCAGTTGCCACCGTCCCTTCGCCGGGCGTGCGCGCGCCTTCGCGCGCAATGGCAACCCGCGCGCGCGGAAGACCGCGCGCAGCGCTTCAGGGGCGGTCGCGCGCGAGGCGATAAGTCGCCCGGACTCCGATGGCCAAGATCGACGCCTTCTTCCGGCTGATGAACGCGCAAGGCGCGTCCGACCTGCACATGGCAGCCGGATGTCAGCCGTGTCTGCGCATCCACGGCGACCTCGAACCCATCAAGTACAAGGAGCTCGACGACGAGGAGCTGATGGCGATGCTCGCCGAGATCGCTCCCGAGCCGAAGCTCAAGCTGTTCGAGGAGACCGGCGACATCGACTTCGCCTACGAGATCCCGGGCCTCGGCCGCTACCGGGCGAACTACTTCCGCCAGTCGAACGGCTGCGCGGCGGTGTTCCGGCAGATCCCGAGCAAGATCATGACGATCGAGCAGCTCGGGCTGCCGCCGATCACCCGCCGGTTCGCGATGCTCGACAAGGGGCTGGTGCTGGTCACCGGCGCGACCGGGTCGGGCAAGTCGACGACCCTCGCCGCGATCGTCGACTACGCCAACAAGAACCGCCGCGACCACATCCTCACCATCGAGGACCCGATCGAGTTCAAGCACACGCGGATCAACTGTCTGATCAACCACCGCGAGGTCGGACAGCACACCAGGAACTTCGCCGCCGCGCTGCGCGGTGCCCTGCGCGAGGACCCGGACATCATCCTGGTCGGCGAGCTGCGCGACCTGGAGACCATTCAGCTCGCGCTGGAGGCCGCGGCAACCGGCCACCTCGTGCTCGCCACGCTGCACACGCCGAGCGCGATCAAGACCGTCGACCGGATCATCGACGTGTTCCCGACCGATGCGCAGGAGCAGGTGCGCACGTCGCTGTCCGAGTCCTTGAAGGGCGTCGTGTCGCAGACCCTGTTCCGCCGCGCCGACGGGCGCGGGCGGGTCGCGGCGCTGGAGATCATGGTCAACACCCCCGCGGTGGCGAACCTCATCCGCGAGGGCAAGACGCACCAGCTCGTCAACGTCCTGCAGACCGGCAAGAAGCTCGGCATGCAGGTGATGGACGACGCGATCGGCGAACTGCTCGACGCCAAGAAGATCACGCCGGAGGAGGCGTTCGACCGGGCGGTCGACAAGCGCCGGTTCGTCGACCGCCTGACCGTGGTGCCCGAGGAGTACCGCGAGCTGTACGAGGAGGTGCGCGGGCGCAGCGCCGGGTCCCCGGCGGTCGACCGCAGACAGGGCGAGCGGCGCGTCGCGACGCCGCAGGTGCAGCGGTGACCGCGACCATGCAGTCCGGGGGCGGCACGGCCGCCGCCCTGCTCGCGGAGATCGTGCGCGCGCACCCGCGCGTCGCCGACGTCAACCTGTCGGTCGGCCGACCGCCGCAGATGGAGGTCGACGGCCGACTGCAGCCGCTCGCCGGGCACCCGCCGCTCGGCCCAGAGGACACCGCGCGCCTGGCGCGCGAACTGATCGGCGACGTGCCGCGCCTGTGGCAGGACCTGGAGGAGAGCGGCTCGTGCGACTGCGCGTTCGCCGCCGAGTCGGGCGCGCGCTTCCGGGTCAACGTGTTCAAGGCCGGCGGGCACCTCGGCATCGTCCTGCGCCTGCTGCCGTCCGAGGTCCCGAGCTTCGAGTCGCTGGGCCTGCCGCCCGTGCTGCAGCAGGCGACCGCCAGCCCGAACGGGCTCGTGCTGGTCACCGGCGCGACCGGCTCGGGGAAGTCGACGACGCTCGCCGCGCTGATCGATCAGGTGAACCGGACGCGCGCGGTGCACATCGTCACCCTGGAGGATCCGATCGAGTTCCGCCACGTGCACCGCTGCGCGACGATCAACCAGCGCGAGCTGGGGCGCGACTTCACGACGTTCGCCGCCGGCCTGCGCGCCGCGCTGCGTCAGGCCCCGAAGATCATCCTGGTCGGCGAGATCCGCGACCGCGAGACGGTGGAGATCGCGTTGAAGGCGGCGGAGACCGGGCACCTCGTGCTCAGCACGATGCACACGATCGACGCCGGGCAGACGATCAACCGGATCGTCGGCATGTTCGACGCGGCCGAGCAGCGCGTGGTCCGCACGCGTCTCGCCGACGTGCTGCGCCTGGTCGTCGGCCAGCGGCTCCTGCCGCGGCAGGGCGGCGGCCGGGTCGCAGTGCTGGAGGTCCTCGGCAACAGCCTGCCCGTGCGCGAACTGATCGTGCAGGGCGAGCGCCCCGACCGGACGTTCTACGACGTGATCCGCGACGGCGCGCGCGCCGGCTGGCAGACGTTCGACCAGCACATCGCGCGCCTCTACCGCGACGGCGTGATCGGCGAGGAAGTGGCATTCACCTACTGCTCCGACCGGTCGGCGCTGCGGCGCGCGGTCGACGAGATCAAGGGCGCGCGCGGGGAGGCCACGTCCGACCTCGGCGAGCTGGAGATGGAACGGCCGACCAGGAGGAAGTGACCATGTCCCTGTTCCGGCGCAACACCACGACTCTCGACGAGCTGCTCGCCAGGCTGAAGAACCCCACGTCGGCGCCGCCCGGCGCGCTCGACGACCTGCTCGACCAGGTGATCGGGCACCCCGACGCGACGCCGCGCAAGCTCGCGTTCATGCTCGCCGCGGACCATCCGAAGGTCCGCGAGGCCGGCTTCCGTTGCCTCGCCGCCGGCGCCGCGCGCGAGTGCGCCGAGATCATGGTCGAGGCGATCGCCGCCGCGCCGGTGCACCGCCGGCGGGAGATGGCGCAGTACCTCGGCCGGCTCGACCGCACGGTCGTCGTCGACGCGCTCCGCCGTGCGTTCAACGCGCCCGGGGCGAAGGTCGAGCAGCGCACCGCGGTGCTGGAGATCGTCGGCTACGGCGGCTCGGTGCTCGACATGCTGCCGACGCTGAAGGCCGCGGCACAACCGGAGCAGCCGCAGGTGCTGCGCCGGCTCGCGGTGCGCCAGCTGCGCCGCGCCGCGGGCGCGCCCGGCGTGGCGATGCTCTGGCGCGAGCTGGTGCACGACGAGGACGAGCAGGTGCGCGCCGACGCGCTCGCCGTCCTGTGCGAACGCCCGACCGCCGACCTGGTCGAGACGCTCTTCGCGCGGCTGCCGCAGGAGCGCAGGGAGGTCCAGCAGGCGATCGTCGGCGCGCTCAGCCGGCTCGCGCGCGAGTGCAGCGAGCAGATGGAGGAGCCGCTGTTCGGCGTGCTCGCCGACGAGTGCGCGGACACGCGCGCCGCGGCGGCCAGGCTATTCGCCGAGCTGCCGGACGCGCCGGCCGTGCTGCGCCGCTTCCTGGAGTTCAGCCGCGGGCTCGCGCAGTGGCTGCGCGAGCGGGCGCTGGACGCGCTCACCGGAATCGCCGAGCACCTCACCGACGCGCTCGCCGACCTGATGTTCGACCCGGCGCCCGACGTGCGCATGACCGCGATGCTGCTCGCAGCGCGCTGGAACCACGCCGGCCTCCTGCCGCACGTGCTGCGTGTGTGGCGCGCCGACGGCGACTGGTGGACCTGCTCGATCGCCGCCGACATCCTCGCGCGCTTCCCGTCGCCGGAGACGTTCGCCGCGCTGATGGAGCGGGTGCGCGACCCCGACCTGCGCTTCAGCGTCGTGCACGCGCTGCGCGCGTTCCCGATGCCCGAGGCGACCCGCGCGCTGATCGAGCACCTCGCCGACCCGGAGCGCTCGGTGCGCTGCACCGCGCTGCAGGGTCTCCGCGAGCGCGCAACGTCCGAGGTCGCCGACGCGGTGTTCCGCGTCGCCCGGGACGACCCGGAGGAACAGGTGCGGCAGGTCGCGAAGGAGACGCTGCGCACGCTCGGCTCCACGGGGAAGGCGCTGCTCGTCGAGCTGTCCGCCGCCGAGGAGCGCGCCGAGTCCGAAGCGCCGGCAGAGGTCCTCGAGCTGGAGATGGAGAACGAGGCCCTGCGTAACCCGACGCTCTCGTAGGCGGCGCGCACCTCCACGCCGGCGCGCCGATCGCGGCGCAGTCGTGGACGCGGATGCGTCCCGCGCGTCGCTCTGGCGCGACCGCGAACGCGCGCGGGTCGCGCGTGGTCGCCGGGTATCATCGGTGCGATGCGCGACCGCCTCGCCTCCTCGATCCTCCTCGCGGCCGCCGCGGCGGCCGCGCTCGGCTGCGCGGAGCTGAAGGACGCCTACGGCAAGGAGTACGTGCTCTACGACTCGCGCCGCGCGGCGCACGCGCAGCCCGCCGGGGCGACCGGCGAGGCCGACGCCCGCGGCGCGCGCGACCAGGCCGGCAGGCGGGCCGACGACCGGACCGACGACGAGGCCGGGCCGCAGGACACCGACGAAGCGAGCTTCGCGCGGCTCGTGCAGCTCGAGCACGTGCGTGGCGAGATCGAGCGCGCGATCCTCGACGGCCTCGACGAAGGCGGTGACCTTGCGCGCAAGCGGCGCGCGATCGACGCCGAGATCGCCGCGCGGGCCGCGGCCCTCGGCGAGCGTCTCGACGCGCTGCGGCGCGCACGCGTCGCGGAGCTGCGCTCCTTCGAAGTCGAGGGCGAACCCACGCGCTGACCCGCGCCTCAGCGCGCGACCCAGCAGCGGTCCGGCACGACGCCAAGGCGCCCGGGCTCGAGCCCCGAGAACCGCCGGTCGACGAGCAGCACGTGGCGCGGATGTACGAGCAGCGCGACCGGGGCCAGCTCGTGCAGGCGGTGCGCGAAGCGACGATAGAGCGCGGCGCGCGCCGCGTCGTCGAGTTCCGCGCGCGCCGCGCTCAGCAGGCGGTCGACCTCGGGGTCCTTCAGGCCGCTGTAGTTCTTGCCGGGGGGGTCGGCCGCGCTGCTGTGGAAGTTGCCGAACGGATCGATGAACGGCTCGTGGTTCCAACTCATCAGCACGGCGTCGAAGTCGCGCGCCTCGTAGCGCGCGACGACCTCGCTCCACTGCCGGCAGTCGAGGGACAGGTCGATGCCGGCCGCGGCGAACGCGGGTTGCGCCAGCTCGAGGATGCGGCGGTGCAGCGAGACCTCGCTGGCGAACAGGATCGAGAGCCGCAGCGTGCGGTCCGCCGCCACGAAGCCGCTCTCCTCGAGCAGCTTGCGCGCCTGCCGCGGATCGAACGGCGGCGGCGCGAGGTCGTCGGGATACTCCGGCTCGCCCGGCCGGAACCAGGCCGCGGCCGGCTGGCCGCGCCCGCCCATCAGCGACTCGACGATCGCCTCGCGGTCGAACAGCATCGACAGCGCGCGGCGCACGCGCACGTCGTCGAGCGGCGGGCGGCGCAGGTTCCAGTACACGACGTGGTGCCCGCTGCGCGACGACGCGTATTCCAGCAGGCGCATCCGCTCGCGCAGGACCGGATCGGCGGCGAACAGCCGTTCGGCGTCCTCGCCCGCGTACCAGTCGAGCCGCCCGGCGCGCAGCTCGGCCAGGCACGCCGCCGGGTCGGTGAGGAAGCGCAGGTGCATGCCCATCAGGTTCCACGCCTCGGGCTGCGCCTTGCGGCGCCAGCTCGTCGGGTTCTGCACGATCCAGAGGTCAACCGCGCGGCGCCAGGCGACCTCGCCCGTGCGGCGATCCCGCCCGAGCTGGTAGGGCCCGGTCCCGGGCCCGGGGAGCGCGACGCGCGCGAGCAGGTCGGCGAACTCGGCGCTGCCCTCGGCCGGCACGCTCCCGCCGCCCGCGATCTCGGCCACACGGTCGCGGAACCAGCGCGCCTGCAGGACGGGAAAGCCGAGGCCGACGGTCTCGCGCACCTTGAAGCGCCGCGCCGCGAGGTGCAGGCGGAACGAGCGCGGGCCGGTGCGCTCGAAGCGGTCCACCGCGTCGAGCGCCTCGCGCAGGACCACCCCCGGCCCGCGCCCGACCCGCCACACGAACTCGAGGTCGTCGAGGGTCAGCGGCGTGCCGTCGGAGAAGACGACGCCTTCACGCAGGCGCACGGCGAGGGTGTCGCCTTCCAGCTCCATCGACTCGGCCACCGCGGGCACGACTGCGCCGGTCGCCACGTCGCGGTCGAGGAGCGTGTCGTGCGTGTAGCGCAGCACGAGACTGCGCGCGACGGCGTCGGCCGAGGTGAACGGGTTGAGGTGCTCGGGCTCGGAGACCGCGCTCACCCAGAACCCGCCCTGCGGGCGCGGGCGCTGCTCGTCGAGCGGCGGCAGGTCGAGGTCGAGTTCCGGCGCGCGGAACGCGAGCCACGCGAGCAGGCACGCGACCGCAGCCGCGGCGAGGCAGGCGACGAGCGTCCGACTGCGCACGGCCGCACGATAGCAGCCCGTCCCGTGGCGGCCGCGCATCGGAGGCGCAGCCGCGCGCCGATCAGCGCGTCAGCCCTGCCGCTCCCGCACCAGCCAGCAGTGCGAGCAGGCCGAGCCCGTTGTGGGCGGCGACCCAGCCGGCTGCCGCCGCGAGCCGCCCGGCCTGCACCAGCTGCACGACGTCGCCTACGTAGGTCGAGAAGGTCGTGAACGAGCCGAGGAACCCGACGAGCAGCGCGACGCGCAGCGGCCCGGCGTTCTCGGCCGGGATCAGCCCGGTGACCAGCCCGAACAGGAAACAGCCGAGGACGTTGGCGGCGAACGCGCCGAGCGGCGGCGTCGCGCCGGCGAGCGCGGCGAGGAGCTCGCCCAGTGCGTACCGGAGCACCGCACCGAGTGCCCCGGCCGACGCGATCCAGAACCAGGTCATCCCCCGCATCGTGCGCGCGCGCCGGCGCAAAGGAAGGCTGCGCCGCACGCTGGTACGCCCAGCAGGACTCGAACCTGCGACCACCGGATTAAAAGTCCGATGCTCTACCGACTGAGCTATGGGCGCCCGGGCGGCACGGTAGCGGCGGGCGCGGGCAGGGCAAGCCGCGCGCCGCGCCGGCGCGGTCAGAGGATGTCGAGCACGCCGGCGAAGCCGTCGGTCATGGTCGGCCGCGTCGATTTGTAGTTCACCCCGGCGGACAGCGACGCGTTCCAGGGGAGCAGGTACTCGTCGGCGATGCTGCCCGCCGCCGCGGCGGCGAACGCGCGGGCGAGGTCGGGGAGGTCGTCGTTGCCGACCAGGCGCACCAGTTCGGCGAGCGCGGCGGCGTCGCCGATCTGGCCGAGCGCGCCGGCCACCGCGCCGAGGGTCGCCGCGTTGAGGTCGCCCGAGCGCAACAGACCCAGCAGGTGCGCGCCCGCGGCGTGGTCCCCGAGCATGCCGAGGGCGATCGCGAGCTGGCGCAGGAGCTGCGGGCGGCGCAGCGCGCCCTTGGCGGCGGCACGGATCATGTCGACCGAGGTCTTGTCACCGAGCAGGCCCAGCGCGATCGCCACGTAGCCCGCGAACTCGTCGTGCCGCTCGTGCTCCGCGAGCAGGGCGCGCAGCTCGCCCGCCGCGGACTCTTCCCTGGCGAGGCCGAGCGCAATCGCGATCGCGCCGCGGGCCTCCAGCGCCTTCACCGTGCCGAGCGCCGAGCGCAGCGCCGCGCCGATCGTGCGATCGGCGCCGCCCTGCGCACTGCCCGCCGCGCGTGCCCGCCAGGACCACACGCCGAGCGCGAGCGCGGCCCAGGGCTTCACCGTCGCCTTGTGTCCCTGGGCGAGCAGGCGCAGCAGGAAGGCACGGTTCCCGTCGCCGCCGATCTCGCCGAGCGCGATCGTCGCGAACGCGCGCGCCTGGCGATCGTTGCCGTCGCGCGCGACGCGCTGCAGATCGGCGCACACGTCCTCGTCCCCGGGAGACGCCAGCATGCCGAGCGCTTGCGCCGCGCTCTGCGCCATGGCGGCGTGCCGGCCGCCGCGCTCCTTCAACTCCTCGACGAACGCCGGGAGGTACGCCGCCGTCCTGCCGCTGTCGTCGCCGGCGAGGATCTTCGCCACCGCCGCCATCGCGTGCGCCTGCACGACCTGCTCGCCCTGACCGGCCTTGCGCCGCGCGAAGGTCCAGAGCGCGTCGAGGATCTCGTCGGTGAGCTGCCACGCCTGCAGAGAGCGCTCGGTTCGCGGCGGGCACGCGAGCCGCAGGCCGTGCACGCAGCCGAGCGCGAGGTCGAGGTCGTTCTGCCGCGTACGTTGCAGCACCGCACGCAGCGTCGCGACGATGCGCACGCGCGCGGCGTGGTCTTCGGTGCGCTCGCCGATCAGACCGAGCGCGTACGCGGCGAACGTGCGCGTGCGGTCGTCGACCTGCTCCCGGCCGGTGAGCTTGCGCCCGGCGCGGTCGTCGCCGACCAGCGCGACGAGGTCGTCGATCGCCCAGGTGCGGCGCGTGATGCCGAGCGCGAGCGCGGCGGTCTCGCGCGTCTCCTGCGCACCGTCGCGCAGCGCGCGCAACAACGGCGCGCGGACGGCGTCCGCGTCGTCGGCCGCGATCTTGCCGAGCGCGATGAGGCAGGCGGAGGCGAGGTCGGGCTGGCGCGTCGCCTCGAGCGCGGCGCGCAGCGCGGGAAGCAGCTCGCCGTCGATCTGGCGCACGGTCGGGTGTCCGCTCGCACCGCGCGCGGCGACGACCGCGGCCTTCACGCTCAGGTACGCGTCCTTGTTGTACTCCCACCACACCTGCCAGCGGGTCAGGTCGGTCGACCGCTCGGCGGTCGACGCCGCCGTCGGGCCGATCGCGGGTCCGGGACGCCCGGTGTTCGGCGCGTTCGGGCTGCTCCACGCGGGAGGAAGGGGACCGCGGTACATGCCCCCGTGCGCCGCGGCCCCGTGCGCGAAGAGCAGCGCACAGGCGACCGCGACGACGCGCACCCGGGCTGCGGAACGCGGGCCGGCAGGCTGGCGGAACGTGGACCCGGTTGCCGTGGGCACCGGCGTGTTCATGTGGTTCGCGGTCAGCATCGGGGAAACACCGGAGGCGGGTACGAGTCGTCCCGGAACGGGGCAGCCGGCGCGCGCCGCGATGCGGGGCGACTTCGTGGCGCAGGTCGGCGCGGCACACGGGCCGCAAGGCTGGTCGGCGGCAACGGCATGCTCGACGGGTCGCCCGCGCACATCGCGGCGGAAGCGCCGCCTCGGCATGTCCCGCTGCGGCCGACGCAGCGACGCCAAGGCACGGATGCGACAGCGGAGGGCGAGCGCGAACACCGTCCGGCGCGCCACGCCGCGTGGCGCGATTCCCGGATGCTATTGCCGCTTCGCTTCGGAGCGCACCGCCGAAGGGTTCGGCGCACCGGACGACTGCCCGGCCGTACCACTCGCCTGGCGTGCGCGTTCCAGCTCGCGCGGCTCGAGGGGCAGCGCCGGCGTGGGATTGCAGACCTGGGTCACCGCGTCGTGCCGCCCGAGGTCCGAACGGAAGACCATCTCCGTCGTCGACTTCGTGTTGTCCGCATGCACCCACCAGTCCTTGCCGTTGGTGTCACGCTCGATCCCGATGATCGGCGAGAAGGGCCGATCGTTCGGCCACTGCATCGGCGGGGCGTCGACGGCGCCGTTGAGAGCGCGCACGTATTCCCCGTTCGGAAGGCGCACCATGCGCCGCTTGGCGCTCTCGTCGGGGTTCTGCACCGTCTCCGGCGCGGTGTACCGCACCTGGAGCACGGGCGCTTCTGCCGCCTCGGCGCGTTCATCGGCGACGGCGGTCGGTGCCGGCGCAGCCGAGGCAGCCTCCTCCGGCCACCACCAAAGCACGGCACCGGCGGCGAGACAGAAGACGATGCCGATCGGCAGCAGGGACGAGTTCATCGCTGGCTTAGTGTAGACCGTGCAGCGGCGCGCGGACGGTGATTACGTCCTCGCGCAAGGAAGGAAGACGCCCTTTGGGACGGGCGCTCGCGGACGAAGGATCCGCGCCGTCTGCTCGCCTTGACAAGTCTCGAAAAAAGTTATCAGTTACGGATCCGACCCTGCGCCCGGCCC
>DATGPD010000320.1:0-2579 GCA_035305285.1 Planctomycetota bacterium | reverse complement strand
CCCCAGTCCTCCCAGTCGAAGCCGTACGGCCGCCGGTTGGTGGGGGCGACCACGTGCGCCCACTCCTTGGCGGCGTAGCAGGCGGCCTGCGCGCTCGCTTCGACGCCGGCACCGTGCAAGGTGAGCACGAGCCCGCGGGGTTCCGGGGACGCGCCGGTCGCAGGACGGACCGCGTAGTACTGCACGCTGCCGTCGATCCGGCTGAGGAAGGTGCGCCGGTGCAGCCCGCCGGGATCCCTGGCTTCGAGCTGGACGGAGGACTCGTGCAGCACGCGGCCGTCCGCGTCGCGCAGGCGGAGCGCGACGGCGACCCGCGTGCCGGGCGGCGCGTCGATCGGCGGCAGCACCACCGCGACCTTGCGCCGGGAGAGCGGCGGCAGGTCGAAAGGCGCCGTCGTGCGCGCTGCGCCGTCGACGAGCGCCTCGATCGTGCACGCGCGCCGCCACGCGAGCGACGCGTTGCCGGCGAGGATCCCGGCGAACAGCTCGCGCGGCTCGCCGGAGAGCACGTCGGGCAGGGTCGCGTCGAGGTCGTCGAGGTAGGCCTCGGCCGGCGGCGGCACGAACGTGACGGCGAGCCGGCCGCGGCTGCCCTGGAACAGCAGCTCGGTCGTCCCGGCGCGCAGTAGGACCGGCAGGCGCACGCTGCCGAGGTCGTAAGGATCGCCCGCGCGCGGCTCGCCGTCGACGAACACGGCGCGGTGGCCGCGCGCGGCGAGGAGCACGATCCGGTCCGCTTCGCTCGCGACGCGCGCCAGGGCCCAGCCGCCGCGCAGGGCCGGATCTTCGAAGCTGCCGTCCGGCGCGGCGCGCACCGTGCGCCACGCCGCATTGCGGCCGCCGGCGGCTTCGACCGCGTCGCCTGCGGTCGGCGTGCGCCACGTGCCGCGCGCGAGGCGCGCGGCGACCGGGTCGACGAACACCGCGCTGCGCCCGCCCTGGCCGAGTGCGTCGAGCACGAGATACTCCGCCGGCCCGGGCAGCGCCTGTCCCGCGACGAGGGCGGCGAGCAGGAAGGCGGCGAGCGTGCACCGGACGCGTGGCATACCGCCATCGTGCGCCGCGCGCTGCGCCCGGGGAAGCTCGACCCGGGCGGAAGCGACCCGTGCGACCGGGCGGCATAATGCCCCGCGCGCATGAAGAGCCTCCGTAACTCGGTCGTGGGGTCGGCAGCCCTGGTTCTGTTCATGGTGGCCCCTGCGGCGCAGAAGAGCGCGAGCGAGCAGTTCCTCGTGCCCATTCCGGAGAAGCTGGAACGCGCCACGGTGACCGACGCGCAGGGGGCGAAGCAGTGGGCGCCGTACAAGGCGGAGCGCTGCGTGAACTGCAAGGGCCGCGCGGTGATGGCCTGCCTGCACTGCGAGCGTTTCGACCCGGGCGACTGCGACTCCTGCCCCGAATGCAAGAACACCAAGGAGGCCACGTGCCGCGTGTGCTACGGCACCGGGGAGATGGCGGACGTGCTCGAGCGCGCGCCCTGCCCGACCTGCTTCGGCGCGGCGTTGACCCGCTGCTTCGTGTGCGGCGGGCGCGGCAAGTTCCCGGTCCAGGGCGGCGGCGAGCGGCCGCAGAAGTGCAGCTCGTGCGACGCGACCGGCGCCTACCCGTGCACGACCTGCGGCGGCAAGCGCTACGTCGAGCTGCCGGCGCTCAAGCCGTCGGCGGCCGAGGCGCCGTCCGCCGAGTTGAAGAAGGCTCTCGCCGCACTGGACGCGGTCGAGGCCGCGCTCCGCGACCTGCAGTCGACCGGCGATGGGCGCAAGGACGCGAAGGCGTTCGCCAAGGTCGGCGCGGCCGGCGGCAAGTACCTGCCGGTGATGAAGAAGGTGCAGAAGCACTTCGAGACGGTGTCGCGCGCGCAGTCCAAGGGCGCCACCTGGGTGCAGTACCCCGAGATGGTGCAGAACCAGATGGAGACCGCGCGGCACGCCCTGGACTACTGGATCAAGCACCAGCGCCGCGTCCTGCAGCTCTGCCTCGCCCGCGCCGAGCACAACGAGTCGGTCCTCGCGGAGCAAGAGAAGAAGAAGTGACGATGGTGCGCCGGATCGAAGTCTTCGCCGCGGCGCTGTTCGCGGCAGCCGCCTCCCTGTCCGCACAAGGCGCGTGCAACCGGAGCCTGCTCGCCGCCGCCGAGGGCGGTCCGGCCGGCGGCCCGTGCAGCGCGGCCGTCGCCAGCGCCAGGAACGCGGTCGTGCACGTGCTCATCGAGGTCGCGGGCCCGAACCCCTTCCGGATCGAGCGACCGAGCAGCGGCGTCATGATCGCCGCGGACGGCCTGGTCGCCACCCTGTGGTCGCTCGTGCGCGAGGCCGACGGTGCCGCGGACAAGCGGCTGTTCGTGCGCCTTTCGGGGTCCGCGGACCGGCTGCCCGCGCAGATCGTCGGGCGCGCGGAAGCGAGCGACCTCGCGCTCCTGCGGGTCGAGGCCGAGCCGGGCCGCAAGTTCGAGTACGCGCCGCTCGCCGCGTCGGACCCGCGACCGGGCGACCCCGCGGTCCTGCTCGCGCTGCACGACGGCGAGGACCACGTCGCGTTCGGCGGCGTGGCCGCGCAGGCCAGCGGCGACATCGCGATCG
>DATGPD010000319.1:0-3443 GCA_035305285.1 Planctomycetota bacterium | reverse complement strand
CGGCGCCCGGACAGAAGGGAACGGCGTGCCGGCGATCGGCCGCGGGTCGCCGCAGCCCGTGCGTTTCAGCCGCCCGCCAGGAGTCGTGCCGCGCCGACCAGCGCCGCGGTTTCGGTGCGCAGCGTCAGCGGGCCGAGGCTCTTCGGTCGGAAACCGTGCGCGATGGCGAGCGCGACCTCCTCGTCGGTGAAGCCGCCTTCTGGCCCGACCGCGAGCACGGCTGCGTTGCCGGCCGCGGCCGCGAGCGGCGGCGCGCCGGGCACGGCGACGTAGCGCTCGTCCGGCAGGTCGGTGCGCTGCACGAACTGCGCGAGCGGCTCGACGCCGTGCACCTCGGGCACGTGCGCGCGGTCGCACTGCCCGGTCGCCGCCTGCACGAGACGCTGCCAGCGCAGGCGACGGTCCTCGGCCGGCTGGAACGAGCTGCGTGCGCAGCGCAGCGGGTGGAACGAGCGCACCCCGACTTCGGTGCCGTGCTCGAAGATCCACTCCGCGCGGCCGCCGCGCGGCAGCGCGAAGGCGAGCGCCAGCGCGCAGCGGGGCTCCCGCTCGGAGCCCGTCACGTTCGCCACTTCGACTTCGACCTCCCCGCGGCGGACCGCGACGACCGTGGCCGTCGCTTCCGACCCGCGTCCGTCGAACAACCGCAGGCTATCGCCCGGGCGGACGCGCATGACCCGCGCGAGGTGGTGGCCGACTTCGTCGGCGAGGACGACCCGTGCTTGCGGCACGAGCCGATCGACGTGATAGCGGCGCGCCATTCCGAGGTGACGTCGCCGCGACTCGATGGGCGGCGATCCGCCGGCAATCTACCGACTGGCCGACGCCCGAGAAGACGGTTTGCTTCGAGGTCGCGACCGCCCGGCCGGATGCGGGCGACTCCAGAGATTCGACCGGCAGCCCGCGCGTGCTGCGGCCACCGCAGCCGTTCGTCACGTTGCCGCCGAAGCGCCGGCGCCGCCGGCCGTCGCGATTGACAACGGATGCCCCGGCAGTAGGGTTAGCGCCTCGCGCATCGACGGTCGAGCCTGCCACGCCCCGCGGGCTCGCGAAGACCGGACGCGCCGCACACCGGTGGACGAGCCGCCGTGCGCAGCCGGCCGGTGCTTCGCCGGCACGAGGCCGATCCACCACAAGTCCGCCTTCCTGACCTCGGGGCCGGTCGCACCTGGCCCCGCAACCGGTTCCTGCATGTCCGAATACGTCCTGGAGGTGCTCGACGGCGAATCCGCCGGTCAGGTCATCTCCCTCGACAAGGAGCGCCTCAGCCTCGGGCGCCGTCCCGGGAACGACGTCGTCCTCAAAGACGAGAAGGCATCCGGCAATCACGCCGAGGTCGTCCGCGAAGGCGATGCGTGGGTCCTGCGCGACCTGGGCTCGCGCAACGGCACGCGCATGGACGGGCGCGACGTCAAGGAGGTCGGCCTGTCGCCCGGCGACGTGTTCCAGGTCGGGCTGACCCGGATCGGGTTCCGCCGGGCGGAGGACCCCTCGCTGCGCGTGCCCGCGGCCGAGGGCGAAGGCGCCGAAGGGTTCGCGATGCACCGCGTCGACCAGGCCCGCTTGCAGCGGGTCAAGGGCGGGCGCGGCATGCTGCCGATGGTCGCCGCGCTCCTCGTCGTCGCGGGCGCGGGCGTGTGGGTGTGGCTGCGCTACGGCGGCGACCGCGAGCCGGGCGCGCCGCGCCGGCAGCGCGAGGTCGTGAGCGTGCCGGGCAACCTGCTGGCGAACGACGTGGCCGCCGTCGACCGCGCCGACGCGTTCGACCTCGGCGGCGGCGGCGCCGACTTCGTCATCGGCAGCCCGGCGCACAGCGGCGCGAACGCGCTCACCGTGGAACGCGGCGAGGGCGCGCCGTTCGCGGTCGCGCGCCTGCGCGAACCGTTGCGCGTGATCGCGGACGACACGCTGGAGGTCAGCGCGCACGTGTCGTGCTCCGGCGGCGCGCAGGTCGCTCTGCGCGTCCTGTTCACGTCGTCGCGCGAGGAAGAGCAGCTCGCCCTGCTCGCCGGGAGCCCGTTCGGCGGGAGCGAGGACTGGCAACCGCTGCGCGCGACCTTCGTGGTCCCGTCGGGACTCGACCGTGCCCGCCTGGAAGTCGTCGCGCTGCTCCCCGACGCCGAGTCGGCGGCCTCGGTCGATGACCTCGCCGTGGTGCGCGGCAGCGGCAAGGGTTCCGCGCTGACCGCCAAGAACGGCGTCCGCCTCGTGACGAGCGGTGCGTCGGCGGCGCTCGTGTTCGCGCAGGAGATCCTGTTCCACGCGCTGCGCCCGGTGCCCGCGCCGGGCACTCCGCTCGCGGCGCTGGACGCGGCCGCGCGGTTGACGCTCGCCGAGGTCGGCGGCTCGATCGAGGCGAGCGTCGCGGACGACACCTTCTCGCTCGCGGTGCGCGGCGTCGACGCGTACGCGCTGGATTTCGACGGCGGCGGCCTGCTCGCGCGCGGGTCGGCCGACCAGCCGTTCACTTCGCGCAGCGCCGAGTTCGAGGACCGGATCACCGAGGTCCTGGTCGGAAGCGGCCGCACGCGCCTGCTGCTCGCGCTGCCCGAGCCGGCCGCGGTGCAGGGGCGGAACGTCGGCGGCGGCTACCGCCTGACCTTCACCGGCGCGCCGGAGCTGCGTCTGGTCGTCGGCTTCGAGGAAGAGCGCCGCGAGGCCCGCGAGCGGGTCCGCGAGGCGCGCGCCGCCGCCCAGGCGGAACGGTTCGGCCAGGCGCTGCCCCTGCTGCAGGAGGTCGCCGACCGCTTCCCGCACGACGACGCGGTGCTCGGAGAGGCGCTGCAACTCCGCGCGGAGATCCTCGAGGGGATGCGCGCCAGGCTCGACGGCCTCGCGCGCGACCTCGACACCGCGCGGTTCTTCGCCGCGCGCTCCGGGCTCGTGCGCGTGCTCGCCGACCTGGACGCGCTGGTCGCGGCCTACGGCGAGGCCAACCTCGGCGGCGACGGACTGGTGGAGCGGCTGCGGTCCGAGGCCTCGGGCCTGCTCGCCGACCTCGACGCGCAGTCGTTCGCGGAGCGCCGGCCGGGCCTGGAGAAGCTGGCGGAGGGGCTGCGGGCCGGCGGCAACGCCGAGCTGGCTCAGGTCATCGAGGACTACCTGCGCAACCACGGAAGGAAGCAGTGATGGCAGCACGCGCGGTCGCGGTCGACGTCGGCAGCCACACCGTCAAGGTGCTCGCGGCGAAGAAGGGCAAGCACGGGCTCGTGGTCACCGCGTTCGCCGCCGTGCCGCGCGCCGAAGCGGAGGCCGAGCTGGCCGGGCTCGGGATCCCGCTGAAGGGCGTCGTCGCCGGACTCGGCGGGCGCGACATGATCCTGCGCTACACGCAGGTGCCGCCGTCCCCGGACTGGCAGCTCAAGAACCTGATGGAGCTGGAGCTGCAGGACCTGCAGGGGCAGTCGGGCGGCGAGCTGTCCGCCGACTACAACCTGCTGCCG